>NZ_PENV01000015.1:0-111013 GCF_003144375.1 Proteus genomosp. 4 str. ATCC 51469 | reverse complement strand
TAAAGAGCAGTGCAACATTCGCTGCCGTTTCCGGTCTTCTGCGTTGTTGCGAGGAGGTGCATTCTACATCTTCCTCATTCAGTGTCAAGCGTTTATTTTCAAGGCTTTTCACTTTTTTTCTTTGTTCTCTCGGCTAACTCACTTAGCGTGGTTTGCCGTGACAACGAGGGCGCATTATAGGGAGTTTTCTGAATGTGACAAGTATTATTTTCAAAAAACTTTTCGATAGCGCACTTTGTAATCAACTCGATAATTAATGGATAAATCATAGACACATATCGATTGCAAAACAAACAAAAATAGTAAGTTCGATTTTATTCCTTTCTTTATTTGCATTAAATAAACGACAAACAATAAGAAGTGTTCTAATAGGTGCACTTAATCTTATTACTCAATCTTACTAATTTTAATCGTATTCTGCTTTCTCACATACGTATATCAAATCGGCTTCAGGCCTTCCTTGTTTATATACACTGGTAGTTACGTTCATATAGTTATCCCATAGAGCTACCTACTTTCAATGTTATACTAAGCCATACGCTACTTTATTTAACAATCGACTTTCTTAAATACTATGGAAAATAGAAGAAAACCTAAATTAACGACAAAAGGGCAACAGCGAACCCAAGCGATGATAAATGCCGCTATAGACTGCTTTTTAACCTATGGCTATGAAAAAACATCTCTTGATATGATCATTCAAAAATCAGGTGGCTCTCGCTCAACGCTTTACCATCACTTTAAAAACAAAGAGGGATTATTTTCTGCCGTAATTGAAAGTCTAATCAATGATATCTTTCTTGAAGTACAAAATAAGATGCTGGAACACAAAACAGCATACCAGCTACTTGAACACTTTGGGTTTTCATTCATCAATAAGCTACTTGAACCTAAAACAATGGGTCTTTACCGTTTAGTTATTGCTGAATCAGTACATTTTCCAATGCTAGGACAAGCATTTAATCAACTTGCACCAGAAAATAGCTATAAGTATTTGGCACAAGAACTCGAAAAATTAGAAGAAATTAGCTTTGATTTTGAACAACTTCGTCATATTGCTGGATTTTTTATTGAGATGTTAAAAACTAACTTCTTTATGAAAGCTTTGATTACCTCTAATTACACACCAACAACCGAAGAAATACGTCAACAATGTAAATTGTGCGCTTTAATTATTGGTGATTACCTTTTGGTAGATAAAAAAGAAAAATAATTACTCCTTTCTTTATATTCATACGACTTAGCCTGTTTACTTATTTGTATTCACAAAAAGGACAGGCTTCAATACTATTTTTCATTAAATTATATCGACTTAATCTTACTTCCCTCTATAAATCTCCTTCTTTATTTTTCATTTCTACATCAATCAAAATGTATACAGCATTAAAAAAATAGACTAAAAAAAATTATGTACTATTCAATACACAAAAAAATACTGCTAGAATAATTCCGTACTGAACAATACACTTTTTTTTTTATTAATTGAGATAACATCATGACAGATAATAAAAATACAATTTCAAGACGCTCTTTTATAAAAGCTGCTGGTGTAGGCTCTTTGGGCTTAGCACTTACCACACCGAATAATGCTTCAGCAATATCCTCTTCTGTAAATAAAGAAAATAGAGACTATATTGCGACCAAAAAATCCAAAAAGATCATATATAACGGCTATGTCATAACAATGGACGAAAAATATGGTGATTTAGAGAATGGAGCCATTCTAGTTGAAAATGACACTATCATTGATATCGGGGATATTTCTAAATTTGCCCACATCAATGCAGAATTAATTGATGCTGAAGGTGGCATTATTCTTCCTGGTATAATTGATAGCCATCGACATACATGGATGTCTCTTTTAAGAAGCATCTCTGCCGATATGTCATTAGCGCATTTTTTAAACTCTGTTTTCTATGGTATCGGTGCATTAATGGAAGCTGAAGATTTAAAAATGGCAACCTTAGTCGGCTCTTTAGAAGCCCTAGACGCTGGAGTAACAACGATTTTAGATTGCTGTGATTGTGTAAACACTCCTCAACATGCCGAAGCAGCTATTGGATCTTTACGTGAGTCAGGTATCCGTAGTATTTATGCCTATGGAATGCAATCTTATGATTATAAAGGTGAAAATAGATTTAAAACACATTCACAACGTATTGAGACAGCAAAAGAGATTTATCAGAAATTTTATAAAAATAACAATACTATAAACAAAATGGGAGTATTGCTGAGTGATTTTGGCACTATTCCGTTTGAACATACACGCCAAGAAATTGAACAAGCTAAAAAAATGGGAATTTTTATTGCTTCACATACAGGGGCGGCAGAAAAATCTATTTTATTAAAAGGATTACATGAACTAAAACAAAACAATCTTCTCCATCCTGGTCACCTACATATTCACTGTACCTCCCTAGATCGTAGTGAATGGGATATTTTATCCCAAACTGGTGGGAAAGTTTCTATCGCACCAGAAACAGAAATGCAAATGGGAATGGGGAGGCCTCCTTTCCGTGCAAGCATTGACCATGGATTTAAACCCGGATTAAGTACAGATATTGTTTGTGTTGGTTCTGGTGATTTATTTTCACAAATGCGTTTAGGATTACAATTCCAACGTTGCATGGATAATGAAGCTACAGCTAATCGGACGGGTAAAACAACGACTCACATTGACTTAAGTGTTAGAGATGCATTGGCTTGGGCAACTCAAGGTAGTGCTGAAGCATTAGGAATGGAAAAACAGATAGGTACTCTTACGCCAAATAAAAAAGCAGACATTATTATAGTATCTCAAAGTAAAGCCTTTGTTCCTTCGAGTTACCCTGCTGGTTCAATTGTATTACAAACTACCGCTTCTGATGTCGATACTGTCATTATTAATGGTGAAGTTAAAAAACGCTTTGGTAAATTGCTTCATCATGATGTTGAAAAAATCAGAGCAGAGGCAACAGCAACATTAAAACATATTCAAGAAAAAGCAAAAAGCATCCCGAATGTCTCACCTGAAGAAATCGCTCAATTTTTTGATGTAGCACAAGAGCAAGCAAGAGAAAACTTTGCTCAAGCATATAAAAAATAAGTTTATTTTAATAAAAAAAGCCTACAAATTTCAGTTTGTAGGCTTTGCTATCAAATAAATAAAACATCTATTATTGTTTTGCAATTATCTTATTATCATCTAAATCTAAGATAATCTCTTTGCCTGGCAATAACTTACCTGACAAAATATCTTGAGCCAATGGGTTTTCAACCTCTTGTTGGATAGCTCGTTTCAGTGGACGAGCACCATAAATTGGATCAAAACCAACTTCACTCAATTTTTCTAATGCCGCACCTGTAATAGTGACGTGATAACCACGCTCTTCTAAACGTTGGTATAAACGACGTAACTGAATTTGTGCAATCGCTGCAATGTTTTCTTTGCCTAATGGGTGGAATACCACAACTTCATCAATACGGTTAATAAACTCTGGTCTGAAATGATGGCCAACTACATCCATCACTATTGTTTTCATTTCAGGATAATCAAGTGTCCCGAAACGTTCCTGAATTAAATCAGAACCTAAGTTTGATGTCATAATCACAACAGTATTACGAAAATCTACGGTTCTACCTTGTCCATCGGTTAAACGACCATCATCCAATACTTGTAATAAGATATTGAATACATCAGGGTGCGCTTTTTCAACTTCATCTAATAAGATGACTGAATAAGGACGACGACGAACTGCTTCTGTTAAATATCCACCTTCTTCGTAACCAACATATCCTGGAGGCGCCCCCACTAAACGAGAAACGGAGTGTTTTTCCATAAACTCAGACATATCGATACGAACCATTGCATCATCACTATCAAACAAGAAATTTGCTAGTGCTTTACATAATTCTGTTTTACCCACCCCTGTTGGTCCTAAAAATAAGAACGAACCAATTGGGCGATTAGGATCAGACAACCCAGCACGACTACGGCGGATCGCATTTGATACTGCGCTTACGGCCTCTGCCTGACCAATAACACGTCTATGTAATTCTTGTTCCATTCTTAGCAGTTTTTCACGCTCCCCTTCTAGCATTCTAGAAACAGGAATACCGGTCCAACGCGCTAAGATTTCAGCAATTTCAGCATCAGTGACTTTATTACGTAACAGCTTCATATGTTTATCTTCAGCTTTATTCGCTTCAGCAAGCTGTTTTTCTAACGTTGGAATTTGCCCATATTGGATTTCTGACATTTTTGCCAAATCACCACTACGGCGAGCTTGCTCTAATGCAATACGAGCTTGCTCTAATTCTGATTTAATATGTTGAGTTCCTGTCAACTCTGCTTTTTCTGCTTTCCACTCTTCTTCTAAAGCAGAATATTCTTTCTCTTTTTCAGCAAGCTCTTCATTTAGCATTTCTAAACGCTTTTTACTTGCATCATCAGACTCTTTTTGCAGGGCTTGTTGTTCAAGTTTCAGCTGAATAATACGTCTATCAAGTCTATCTAATGCTTCTGGTTTTGAATCCATTTGCATACGTAGGCTTGCACCTGCTTCATCAATTAAGTCAATCGCTTTATCTGGTAACATACGGTCAGATATATAGCGATGTGATAAAGTCGCAGCTGCAACGATAGCTGGGTCTGTAATTTGAACATGATGATGAAGTTCATAACGTTCTTTCAGACCACGTAAAATAGCAATGGTATCTTCTACTGTTGGCTCTGCTACATACACTTTTTGGAAACGACGCTCTAAAGCAGCATCTTTCTCAATATATTGACGATATTCATCAAGTGTTGTTGCACCAACACAGTGTAACTCACCACGTGCTAAGGCTGGTTTTAACATATTACCCGCATCCATAGCACCATCGGCTTTACCTGCACCAACCATTGTATGTAATTCATCAATAAACAGAATGACACTACCTTCCTGTTTAGATAAATCATTTAAAACTGCTTTTAAACGCTCTTCAAATTCACCGCGATATTTAGCGCCAGCTAATAAAGAGCCCATATCAAGAGAAAGCACACGTTTATTTTTTAAACCTTCTGGTACTTCGCCGTTAACAATACGTTGAGCTAATCCTTCAACAATCGCCGTTTTACCGACACCCGGTTCACCAATAAGCACTGGGTTATTTTTAGTACGACGTTGTAAAACCTGAATGGTTCTTCTGATTTCTTCATCACGACCAATGACAGGATCAAGTTTGCCTTGTTCTGCTCTTTCCGTTAAATCCACAGTATATTTTTTCAATGCCTGACGTTGGTCTTCTGCATTTTGATCGTTCACTGTTTCTCCACCACGTATTTTTTCAATCGCTATCTCAAGACTTGCTTTATTAGCACCCGCAGCTTTTAGCATATCAGCAACTTGACCACCGGTTTCCATTGCAGCTAAAAGGAAAAGCTCTGAGGAAATAAATTCATCACCTTTTTTCTGTGCTAACTTATCGCACAAATTAAGATGCTTAATAAGATCATTAGAGGGATGAACCTCTCCACCAGCACCTTCAACTTTAGGTAATCGAGACAAAGCTTCATTAATTCGCTCATTAAATTGCGATGCATTAACACCTGTTGATGTTAATAGAGGGCGAATTGAGCCGCCTTGTTGATTAAATAACGCACTCAGTAAATGTATGGGTTCTATAAATTGATTATCGTTCCCAAGTGCCAATGACTGGGCGTCTGCGAGAGCTTGCTGGAATTTATTGGTTAATTTATCCAGACGCATAACACCTCCAAGTAAAATTTAAAGTAAAATTCGTAACTGGAGAATAGATGAGGTCATTTTGACAATATTCAAGCTCAAAATAAAAATTTTGAGCAAAAATATTTATCAATATTTGAGATAAGTGAGAAAAACGGTTGAGAGAAGTTTATTTAATCCAGATTAATGATGCCATTCGACCTGTTATCTGTTCACGTCTATACGAAAAGAAACGCGATTTCTCTGTCACAGTACAGAAATCACCACCGTAAATCTGAGTTACCCCATTTTCCTGTAAAATTATTCTCGCTAACATATAGATATTAGCTAAATATTTACCATTATGAGGAATAAATGCAGGATCAAAGGCCTTATTTTTTTCAATAAAGGCCAAACGTACTTCAGCCCCAACTTCAAAAGCATTGGGGCCAATTGCAGGTCCCAACCATGCCATTATTTGATGTTTGGGTGCTTTAAACTGTGCAAGTGTATTTTGTAATACACCATGGCAAAGCCCTCTCCATCCACCATGTGCTGCACCAACTTCTGTTCCATCAAGCGTTGTAAAAAGAACAGGTAGGCAATCTGCCGTCATAATTGCACAAACTTTTTTCTCGGTAGCGGTATAAAGGGCATCACCTTCTACTTCATTATTTTTCTCAGCTTTTAACGTAACAACGTGAGTGCCATGAACTTGTTCAAGCCATAATGGCATTTCAGGTAACTGCGCTTGTTGGCAGAGTCTACGCCTATTTTCTTCAACGCAAGACAATTCATCACCAACATGTGTACCTAAATTAAGGCTGTGATAAGGCGGTAAACTGATACCGCCTTCTCTGAGCGTACTGCAAGCCCCAATATTCTCAGGTTGTGGCCAATCTGGAAAAATCAATGAAGTCATTTACCAATCCATTTCATCTTTAAATTGTTCAGCATCATCTTTTAATACATCGATAAGCTTAACCATATCATCAGGTAACGGCGCATGCCATTCCATTTCAATACCCGTGATCGGATGATAAAGACGTAACATTGTTGCGTGTAATGCTTGTCTATCAAATAAACGTAGCGTTTCACGCAACTCTTCTGATGCACCTTTTAAAGGGCGTGGTCTTCCTGCATAAAGCTGATCACCAATTAATGCATGATGAATATGTGCCATATGAACACGAATTTGATGGGTACGCCCCGTTTCTAAGCGTAAACGTAAACGTGTATGAGCACGGAAATGCTCCATGACGCGATAATGCGTTACTGCTGGTTTACCCATTGGGTGTACAGCCATATGCGTACGCTTAGTCGGATGTCGAGAAATGGGTTCATTGACTAATCCACCCGCAGTCATCCTTCCGGTCGCAACTGCTTCATACTCACGCGTGATTTCACGACGTTGTAAAGCTTCAACTAAATGAGTTTGAGCCGGAACTGTTTTTGCAACAACCATTAAACCTGTTGTATCTTTATCCAAACGATGGACAATACCTGCGCGAGGTACATTAGCAATTTCAGGATAACGATAAAGTAATGCATTTAATACGGTACCATCAGGGTTACCAGCACCAGGATGAACAACGAGATCCCTTGGTTTATTGATAACTAAAATATCGTCATCTTCATAAACGATATTTAACGGAATATTCTGAGGCTCCCAGCGAACTTCCTCTTCAATTAAGGCATCGACTTCAATTTTTTCACCGCCAAGCATTTTTTCCTTTGGCTTATTGATGATTTTATCGTTAACCTGCACTCTATTGTCTAAGATCCACTCTTTTATACGAGATCTTGAATAATCAGGGAACATTTCGGCCAAAGCCTGATCTAAGCGTTGACCCAGCTGTGAATCTGCGACTGTAGCATTAAGTCGTATTTGTTGAGACATAAATAGTTTTCTATTAATTAAGTTAGTGTTTTGACGGCACAGCCGTTTCATTTAAAATGAGTTATAGTGTAACCGATTTTAGGGGAGCTTCACGGAGAGACTCCCCAAACCTATTCAGAGGATAATCAATACGTGATGAGACGCATTAAATACCTGGTGGCAGCGGCCACTGTAAGCCTGTTACTTTCTGGCTGTTCGAGTTCAGACAAAGACGCTACTGCCGATATGTCGCCTTCTGAGCTTTACACAACCAGTCAGGAAAAATTGCTAGATGGCAATTATGGAGCGGCTATCAAACAATTAGAGTCTCTCGATAATCGCTATCCTTTTGGCCCTTACTCGCAACAAGTTCAGCTCGACTTGATTTATGCTTATTATAAATCAGCGGAACTGCCAATGGCGATTACTGCAATCGACCGTTTTATGCGATTAAACCCAACCCATCCTAATATTGACTATGTTCTTTATATGCGAGGCTTAACAGCTCAAGCATTAGATGATAGTGCATTACAAGGATTCTTTGGTATTGATCGTTCAGACCGTGATCCTCAACATGCAATTGTGGCATTTAAAGACTTCAGTCAATTAGTACGTTATTACCCTGATAGCCTTTACGTCGCTGATGCAACCAAGCGCCTTGTCTTTCTTAAAAACCGTTTAGCGAAGTATGAACTTTCAGTTGCGAAATTCTATACTAAACGAGGGGCTTATGTCGCGGTTATTAATAGAGTAGAGCAAATGATGCGTGATTATCCTGATACACAAGCTACTCGTGATGCGCTTGAATACATGGAAAACGCCTATAAAGAGTTAGGTCTGACACAAGAAGCAGATAAAGTGGCTTCATTGATTGCAGCAAATCCAGCTTAACCCAAGCATTACTATCAAAAACAGCAGCTTATCGCTGCTGTTTTTTTATTCTTTTTTAGCTAAATTGTCTTTACTTTTCATCAGCCCAACCTTCCTAATATGACTGAATAAATGCAACTTAACAAGCGCTCTTTTTCAGCTATTTATCATTTGTCACGTTTCTATTACTTGTTACACATACAACCAACAAAAAGTGATTTTGATCATGTTTTTAATTGTGTATCACGATATTCTGAAGTTATCGAAGACGGAGTAATTAAGAGGTAACTATATGATTATAAATATTACTAGCAAACAAATGGAAATTACCCCAGCACTACGTGAACACATTGAAAGCCGTCTAACTAAACTTAATAAATGGCAGGTGAATTTAATCAATCCTCGTATTATTCTGACAAAAGATCCTAAAGGTTTTAGTGTTGATGCCAGCATTCACATACCAAATGGGCAATTGGTCGCTAATGCACAACACACAGATATGTATGTCGCTATTAATGATTTGTTAGCAAAACTTGAGCGCCAATTAAACAAAGTTCAGCATAAAAATGAATCTCGTCGGGCTGATAACAGCTTGAAAGAAGAAAATTTACTTGTCGATGAAATGTAAATAGTAAAGCTAGATTAAAAATTAGAATAAATCACTGACTCAAAACGCCTCTGCGCATCCTCGTGATGCGCTTTTTATTGTATTTTTCTTGACTCCTTTCACATCATCATGTTTGATAGCTATATGTTAAATAATTTACCAAACAATATAATGACGATGCATTCGTTTTTGTCTTTCTTCTTTTTCTTTTTACTCTTTCATTAAGAGGCTTTGTCATTTCAGAAAGAAAAGTAAGAACGACAATAGCCTCCAAAAATGGAGGCTTTTTTATTTATAATGGTATGACGCAAAAGTATAGGGCTAAAACATGGAAAAACTCGATTTATTAGCAATCAGAGATAAAATCACAACGTTAGATTCAGAATTACTCACGTTGTTAGCAAATAGACGCCAATTATCTGCTGATGTCGCTCAATTTAAATTGAATACACATCGCCCTATTAGAGATAAAAATCGTGAGCGTGAATTACTTGATTTATTAATTGAGAAAGGAAAAAAAGTTGGTCTAGATGGTTTTTATATCAGCCGCATTTTTCAAATGATTATTGAAGATTCCGTATTAACCCAGCAAGCTATTTTACAGCAACACCTAAATGCGACACCAAATGAATCGGCAAGGATTGCTTATTTAGGCCCTAAAGGCTCTTATTCACATATTGCTGCTCGCCAATATGCGGCTCGTCATTTTGATACAATTATAGATTGTACTTGTCACAAGTTTGACGATATTTTCACACTGGTTGATACAGGGCAAGCTGATTACGGTTTATTGCCTATTGAGAATACCAGCTCTGGCGCAATTAATGATGTTTACGATTTACTGCAAACAACATCACTGTCTATTGTGGGTGAAATTCGTATTCCTATTAATCATGCACTTTTAACCAGCGTTGATAGTTCGACAGAAGAATTACAAACTATTTATAGCCATCCTCAACCTTTCCAACAATGTAGCCATTATTTAAATCAGTATCCAAACTGGAAAATTGAATATTGCGAAAGTACGGCCGCTGCAATGGAAAAAGTAGCTCTTGCACAATCACCACATGTTGCCGCTATTGGTAGTGAAGCGGGTGGATCTCTTTATGGCTTAAAACCCTTAGCGAATAATTTAGCAAACCAGCAAATAAACGTAACACGCTTTATTGTTATCGCACGTAAAGCGATTGATGTGTCAGAGCAAGTTCCTGCAAAAACAACGTTCTTAATGGCTACAGGGCAACAAGCGGGGGCTTTAGTCGATGCTCTAATGATTTTAAAAAAATACGACATTATTATGACAAAATTAGAATCTCGCCCTATTAATGGTACGCCTTGGGAAGAGATGTTTTATATTGATGTTCAAGCTAACTTGCGTGATATAAATATGCAAAAGGCTTTACATGATTTATCACAAACAACACGATCTTTAAAAATATTAGGATGTTATCCTTCAGAGAACGTAGTGCCTGTTGAAGTAAAATAATAAAAAAACACATTCATGAATAAATAAGCCAGATAGTGCATCACTATCTGGCTTCTCTTTTTATCTCATATTTTTACGTTATCTCTAATTATAAGAAACCATACATCGCTGCAAACACCCAACCAAAGACACAGGAAACTGTTACACCAATTAATCCTGGTAGGATAAAACTATGGTTTATAACAAAACGCCCTATTCGAGTTGTACCAGAACGGTCAAATTGAATAGCCGCTAAGTCACTAGGATAAGTTGGCAAAATATAGTAACCATAACAAGCGGGTGCAGATGCAATGATATAAGCAGGATCAACACCAATACCTAATGCTAAAGGAACAATTGCGGCTAAAGCTGCTGCTTGAGAGTTAACAAACTTAGATACCAATAATAAAACCACAGCATAAGCCCAAGGATATTCTCGTACTAATTGTCCTAATGCTGCTTCTATTTCTTTCATATGTGCAGAGAACATGGTTTCTGCCATCCAAGCAATACCATATACAGCAACAATTGCTATCATCCCTGAACGGAATACTTCATTTTTAGATATAAGAGACGGATTGGTTTTACAAATAATAATAATTGATGCGCCCGCTAATAACATAAACATCTGAATAACGAGCACCATAGATAACGGTTTACCATTAAATACAGGACGTATTTCAGAAAAAGCACCTAATATCGCAACAACGGCAATAGCACCTAAAAATATCCACATTGCCACCCAATTTTTCATTGGCAACTTTTTATCTAAAAGTGTTGCTGTATCACCATAAACATAATCATGGTTTTCAGGAACTGAAATAAACTCTTGGAAGCGTTGATCTTTATCTAAATCCTTACCTCTAAACCAACTAAAAATACCAATCGCTAAAATACCAATAAAAGTAGAAGGAATAGTAATTGCTAATAAATCTAAAAACTCAAGATGCTTACCATTAAAAGTGACATCACCTAACATTGCCACTAAGGTTACAACTGCAACAGAAACAGGGCTTGCAATAATCCCCATTTGCGAGCCTATAGTACTTGCTGCCATTGGCCTTTCTGGTCGGATATTATTTTTAATCGACACATCATAGATAATTGGCAAAATGGTATAAACAACGTGTCCCGTACCACACAGGATTGTGAGTGTACAAGTTACAAGTGGTGCAACAATAGAAATATATTTTGGATTTTTACGTAATAATTTTTCTGCTATTTGCAACATAACATCTAATCCACCTGATGCTTGTAATGTCGCAGATGCAGAAACAACAGCAATAATAACTAACATTACATCAACTGGTGGCTTTCCTGGTGGTAAGTTAAAAATGAAAACTAAAATAACTAAACCGACACCACCGAGCAGACCTAATGCTATTCCCCCTTTCCTAGCTCCATAAAATAGACACACTAATATAATGGCGAGTTGTATTATAAAATCCATAGTTTACCCCTTGAAAAACACGTCGGAATACAAATAAAAAATAATACAATTGATTTTTTAGCACTTCTTGTAAAAAACATAGTTTATAAAATGTAATTTACGATAACTGTTATACCTATTTTTTTGATCATTGTTATATTTTCAATAATACTTTTCTATTTCATTCAATTTTAAGAACTCATCAACAAATTATTTTTAATAAAAGACAATATCGAACATTAATAGTTATTTAATTAAACCCAATAATAACAATTGAATAACAATGAATATAAAAAATATTAGGGGATTAATAAAAACAAATATTTATCTTGTTGTTTTTAAATATATATTTAAGTTTACCTACCCTTATTTTCTAAATAAGAGTAGGAGATCCTATTGATTATCAAATTTGAAAAAGACAGGGGAATAATATGAATACTTTTATCTTACTGATTTTAAGTGTATTTTTTAATAATAATGCAGATAGAGTTGATCCCAAGGAGGGTTATTACGCTTATTCTTTGAGTAATCAATCACATTTACAGCGTTGTACAGTAAGTCCATGTCCAGATCCTAAGGACTATTAATTTATAACTATATTATTTTAAAGGGAATTTCCATGCTTAAACTATATATTTTAATACTTTCATCTCTATTTTCTAGTTATATAAGTGCTCAATATCATAATGAAAACATACAAAAAAAATCATCAATTAATGAGCATTCACATAATGAGACTAATACAACTGATCCTAGTGGTTGCGTTTGGCCACCTTGTGATGATGAGTGGTAATAAACTAAAAAAACAATAAATAATTAGCAAAATAAAAGCCGAACAATCACTGTTCGGCTTTTTATACTGTTATTCCTTTATACCTTTATATAGGTAGCTAAATACTATATATAGTTATATACGGCTATCATTCGCTTTTTGTAATAATACGCCACTCTCTTTCATAAATTGAGAAGCATAATCACCAAACCAATCACTCACGTTATTAAATGAATGGATAAACTCATTCTTTGCATTTATATCTAATAGATCGATAGCTTGACCTAATGAGTGATGATATCTACGAATTAATTCAATATTCTCTTTCGATGATAAAATAATATCTGCATACAGTTGAGGATCTTGAGCAAATAATCGCCCTATCATTGCCAGTTCTAAGCGATAAATAGGAGATGAAAGTCGCAGTAAACTCGCCAGATCGACTTTTTCTTTTGCTAAATGCTGACCATAAGCAAAGGTAGTAAAATGTCGAAGAGCTTGAATAAAACTCATGTTTTTATCATGCTCTTCTGGTGTAATTGCCTCAATTCTAGCGCCCCATACCATCAATTGCTCTAACAACCATTCAAACTCTTGATGGTTACGACCTTCACAATAAGCCACAACCTGTTTTGCTAAGCTAGGCACATCAGGTCCAAACATAGGATGAAGACCTAAAACAGGCCCACTATGTGCTTTTAACATTGCGTCTAGAGGTTCTTTTTTAATAGAAGCGAGATCCACTAACAAACAACTTTCAGGTAAAGGAGGAAGCTTCCCAATAACCTCAACGGTTAAATGGATAGGTACACTAATAATAACCATCCCAGCATTATCAAAAATAGCAGGTGATTTTATTTGCCATTCATTTGCTTCTAAACTTTCAACTTGATAACCAGAAAGGGTAAATAAACGGGAAAATAGTTTTCCCATTTTTCCATTCCCCCCCACAATCACAATTTTACCCAGTTGAGGATTTAGCGTTTTAAAGCCTTTGTCATTCTCTTTGGTATAAGATTCACGCATTACTCGGCGTAACACATCTTCAATCAAATCTGGGGATATTCCCATTTTCTGCGCATCATTACGCCGAGAAGCAAGCATTGAGGCTTCTCTATCAGGAGCATAAATCGGTAAACCATGGCGATTCTTAACTTCACCAACTTCAGCTACCAATTGCATTCTTTTCGCAAATAAAGAAAGCAGTGATTTATCTACCTGATCGATTTGCTCACGCAAATTTTTTAATTCTTCAGCCATCTATGCTTGCCTCTTTTTCTTTATGATTATCTAACTTAGCTTACTTTTTTAAATTGCTCTTCACGCTGAGCTAAAATAGGTGAAATTTGCGCATGTAAATTTCTTAATACAGATTCTGTTGTTTCCCAGCTAATGCACGCATCGGTGACTGAAACACCATATTTCATTTCGTTACGAGGCTGTTCTGATGATTGGTTGCCTTCATTAATATGACTTTCTAACATAATACCAGTGATAGATTGATTACCTTTAGTGATCTGTTCAATCACTGAATCCACCACGGCGGTTTGACGACGAAAATCTTTATTCGAATTACCGTGGCTACAATCGATCATTAATGACGGTTTTAAGCCTGCTTTTACCATATGGGCTTCACATTGCGCCACATCTTCTTCATGGTAATTTGGCGTTTTACCACCACGTAAAATAACATGTCCATCAGGATTACCTTGCGTTTGTAATAAACACACCTGCCCTGATTGATTAATTCCCATAAAACGATGTGGCATAGAGGCAGCCTTCATTGCATTAATCGCTGTATCAAGATTACCATCAGTTCCGTTTTTAAAACCCACCGGCATTGAAAGTCCTGATGCCATTTCACGGTGAGTCTGAGATTCTGTTGTCCTTGCACCAATTGCAGACCAACTAAATAAATCCCCTAAGTATTGTGGATTATTAGGATCTAATGCTTCAGTTGCCAAAGGCAAACCTAATTGTACAAGTTCAGTTAATAGTTTACGGGCAATATGTAACCCTTTTTCCATTTCAAAGCTACCATCCATAAATGGATCGCTAATTAAACCCTTCCAACCCACTGTTGTACGAGGTTTTTCAAAGTAGACACGCATCACAATGTACAGACTATCACTTAATTCAGACGCTAATACCTTCAAACGTTTCGCGTAATCGATAGCAACATCAACGTCATGAATGGAACAAGGCCCACATACCACAAGTAAACGAGGATCACGACGTTGAACAATTTCAGAGATTGTTTGACGTGATTGAGCAATGGCATGCAGATCATTGCGACTCAATGGGTATTTTTGTTTTAACTCTTCAGGCGTAATTAAAACCAGCTCTTCGCTGATATTCACATTATTGAGTGCGTCTTTTTGCATGATCATAATTTTTACCTTTTTATATCTGTCATTGTGATTTGTTGTCTGTCTGAAAGATAAGATAACACGCAATGTAAAGAAATCAATCCGTATTTTTAATAAAAATGATATAATTGTAATTTATAGTTTACACTAGATAAAAAAGTTAAATATAATTATTAAATTACAATGAGTTAAAGCATCATTAAAAAATAATAATTTTGTGATATTGATTAAATTAAAACAATAAAGTGTAATTAAATATTTACACATTATCTTTTAACGTATCTTGGAATAAGAGGAGTTAAAAAGAGAGGAATATAAAAATAAGTAACAATATAATAAAAATTCAACATAAAAAAAGGTCAGCAAACGCTGACCTTTTAACAATAACTTTCGGATGTGCGAAAGCGTATTATTTAGCGTTAAGACGCTCTTTGATACGAGCAGCCTTACCTGAACGCTCACGCAGGTAGTACAGTTTAGCTTGGCGAACCGCACCACGACGTTTCACAGTGATGCTATCTACGACTGGAGAGTGAGTTTGGAATACACGCTCAACACCTTCGCCATTAGAAATTTTACGAACAGTAAATGCAGAGTGCAGACCGCGGTTACGAATAGCGATAACCACGCCCTCGAATGCCTGCAGACGTTTTTTAGAACCTTCAACAACCCATACCTTAACTTCTACATTATCGCCTGGACGAAATGAAGGTACATCTTGCTTCATTTGTTCTTGTTCGATTTGCTTAATAATATTGCTCATAATAACTCTCTTACCCTAGGTAAACTGATATTAATGACACCTTGTGTCAGACTTACTCTGCTGTACTTTCCAGATATTCCCGTTGGAACTCTGTTAACAGCACTCTTTGCTCGTCAGTCAGAGCTAGGCTTTCCAGAAGCTCAGGTCTTCTTAGCCAGGTTCGACCCAGTGATTGTTTCATACGCCAGCGATTAATATGTGCATGGTTACCTGACAGTAGAACTGCCGGAACTTCCATACCATCTAATACCTCTGGGCGAGTATAGTGAGGATGATCCAGTAAACCTTCAGCAAAAGAATCTTCTTTTGCTGAGGCCGCATGCCCAAGAACCCCCGGAACAAAACGAGCTACAGCATCTATCATTATCATGGCAGGTAATTCCCCACCACTTAATACGTAATCACCTACAGACCATTCTTCATCGATTTCAGTCTGAATGACACGCTCATCTATACCTTCATACCGACCACAAACTAGAATTAGCTTCTCATTTGTTGCCAGCTCACAAACTCCTTGTTGATCGAGTTTGCGTCCCTGAGGTGATAAATAAATCACCTTTGCTCCATCACCTGCCGCAGCTTTCGCTTGATGAATAGCTTCCCTTAAGGGCTGCACCATCATCAACATACCAGGACCACCGCCATAAGGGCGATCATCAACGGTATTGTGTCTGTCGTATGTAAAATCTCGGGGATTCCAACATTCTACATTAAGCAAACCATGCTTAACTGCCCGACCAGTCACCCCGTACTCGGTTATAGAGCGGAACATTTCTGGAAATAGGCTAATTACCCCAATCCACATTTTCGTGTCCCACTATTGAGAACCGTTAACCGGATAATCTAAAAACCAGGATCCCAATCAACGATAATTTTTTTCGCTGAGAGATCGACTTTCTTGATAACCTGCCCATCAAGAAACGGAACTAACCGTTCCCCAACACCGAATGCATCTTTCAGATTAGCTTTAATGACCATTACGTCATTTGAGCCAGTTTCCATCATGTCAGTAATGACACCTAAATCGTAACCCTTGTCAGTTTCAACATGGCAACCCATCAGATCTTTCCAGTAATACTCACCTTCAAGTTCAGGCAGTTGCGATGCATTCACGACAATTTCAACATTAGTTAGGAAATTAGCTGCATCTCTGTCGTCAATACCTTTTAGCTTGACGATAATATCTTGGTTGTGATGTTTCCAACTTTCAATTTCAATGGTTTCCCATTGTCCATGTCGTTGAATAAACCACGGTTGATATTCAAAAATGTTTTCGGCATGTTCGGTGGAGGAAAAAACTCTGAGCCAACCACGGATCCCGTAAGGTGAGCCCAACTTCCCCATAACAATAGGTTCTACAGGCTCTTTTAAGGTTTTTTGTTCGCTCATTGTTACCACCGCGACAGATTAAGCGCTTTTCTTCGCTGATTTGATCAGGCCAGCAACACGTTCTGAAACAGTTGCGCCTTGAGCAACCCAGTGTTCAACACGGTCTACGTCTAAACGTAATTCTTCTGCATTACCGGTTGCCAGTGGGTTATAAAAGCCTACGCGTTCAATGAAACGACCATCACGCGCATTGCGGCTATCGGTTACTACTACTTGGTAAAACGGACGCTTTTTTGCGCCGCCACGAGCTAAACGAATTGTTACCATAACATCCTCATTAGTTAATAAAACAACCAGACGCCATCGAGGAACGGAGTCCGGTTGTCATATAAAAAGCCCGAAAAGTTTACTCACTTTGGGGAAAAAAGCAATCCAAAGCACGTTTTTTTTCCGGCTTTTTGATTTTAACGGCCTGGAAATCCAGGTGGCATCATACCTTTCATGCTACGCATCATCTTAGCCATGCCACCTTTTTTCATTTTTTTCATCATGCGTTGCATATCATCAAACTGTTTTAACAAACGGTTGACGTCTTGCACTTGCGTTCCTGAACCCGTTGCAATACGGCGTTTTCGAGACCCTTTGATGATTTCGGGTTTTTGGCGCTCTTTTTTAGTCATGGAATTAATAATGGCTTCCATTTTCACTAAAATTGAATCATCCATTTGTGATTTTACAGCATCTGGCACCTGAGACATACCCGGCATTTTGCTTAACATACTCGCCATGCCGCCCATGTTTTTCATTTGCTTTAATTGATCTAAGAAATCATTTAGATCAAAGCCATCACCTTTTTTAAGCTTCGTCGCCAGCTTTTCAGCTTGCGCTCTATCAACTTTGCTTTCAATATCTTCAATTAAAGACAGAACATCACCCATGCCTAAAATACGAGAGGCAATACGATCTGGGTGGAAAGGTTCTAAAGCTTCTGTTTTTTCCCCAACACCGAGGAATTTGATAGGTTTACCTGTGATATGACGAATTGATAACGCCGCACCACCACGCGCATCACCATCAACTTTTGTTAAAACAACCCCTGTTAATGGTAATGCTTCGTTAAACGCTTTTGCTGTATTTGCTGCATCTTGACCCGTCATAGCATCAACAACAAATAAAGTTTCAACCGGGTTAATGGCTTTATGAAGAAGCTGGATCTCCTCCATCATGCCTTCATCTACGTGCAAGCGTCCCGCGGTATCCACCAGTAACACATCATAAAATTGAAGCTGTGCATGTTTTAATGCATTACTTGCAATCGTCACTGGGTTTTCTTGCACTGTTGATGGGAAGAAATCAATACCAACTGTTTCAGCCAATGTTTCAAGTTGTTTAATCGCCGCTGGGCGATAAACATCAGCAGAAACAACCAGAACCTTTTTCTTCTTTTTCTCTTTTAAGAATTTACCTAATTTTGCAACACTGGTTGTTTTACCAGCACCTTGCAAGCCTGCCATTAAAACAACAGCAGGTGGCTGAGCAGAAAGATCAAGGTCAGTATTGACTTCCCCCATCGCATTGACGAGTTCATTTTGAACTATCTTCACAAACTCCTGACCCGGTGTCAGGCTTTTGTTAACTTCATGTCCTACTGCGCTTTCTTTAATTCGCGCAATAAAATCACGAACCACTGGTAAGGCAACGTCGGCTTCTAATAACGCCATACGCACTTCACGCAGTGTCTCTTTAATGTTTTCTTCGGTCAGTCTTCCTCGACCGCTTATATTGCGCAGCGTGCGCGATAATCTGTCACTTAAATTCTCAAACATTATCTTAGCTCAGTGTTAAAGTTGGGCTTATCAGTATGTATGTCATCGATTATATCACGATGACTCGCGGATCTCTGCATAGAGATTTAAGCTTAATGACTTCAATAGTTGGAGCCGAATGCTCCTAGCGCTATACTAGGAAGTTATTCAAACAATATATGTAAGCGAAACTATGCCCGTTATATCAATCTCTATCGTCGCTGTCTGCGCTTATTTACTCAGTCTGGTGCTCATTTTACCGGGCCTGTTACGAAAAGAGCAGAATGGATACCGTGGATTAGCACTCCTCTTCGCGGTTATTGCGCTTGTTGCGCATGCTATTTCATTAAAATTTTTAATTTTCCGTCCTCACAGCGGGCAGGATCTTTCACTCACCAATCTAGGTGCCGTTGTAAGCCTGATGGTCTGCGTTATTATGACGATTGTGGCTTCTCGTGGCCGAGCATGGTTTTTACTGCCTATTGTTTATTGTTTTGCAATAGTCAATCTTGTCATTGCGGCACTCATGCCGGGTGAATTTGTTACACATCTTGAAAGTAGCACATCACTCTTTATTCATATTGGGCTTGCATTATTAAGTTATGCCACATTATTGATTGCAGCGTTATATGCATTACAACTGAGTTGGCTAGACTATCAACTAAAGAATAAGAAACTAAAATTTTCACCTCAAATGCCACCATTAATGACAATTGAGCGAAAAATGTTTCACATTACACAGGTGGGTGTTGTGTTACTAACACTAACATTGTGTACAGGTTTGGTGTATATGGATAATATTTTTGGTAAAGAAAATATCCATAAATCGATTTTTTCTATCATCGCTTGGTTTGTTTACGTCATTTTATTATGGGGACATTTCCGCGAAGGGTGGAGAGGAAAAAAAGTCATTGTTTTTAACTTGATTGGCGCCATTATTTTGACATTAGCTTTTTTTGGTAATCGTTTATTACAAGAGTTAGTGCTTAATTAATTTTTATTTTAGGGTAGCAAAAGGATCTCAATTTTGGAGCATGTGTCGACAACTACGCTCATTATCATACTAATAGCGATGATTATTGCCTCAGCTTATTTTTCTGGAACAGAAACCAGCATGATGACGATTAATCGTTATCGTCTTCGTCATGCGGCAAAACAAGGAAATCGCTCTGCAAAACGTGTTGAAAAACTATTACAACGTCCGGACAGATTGATCAGTTTGGTATTGATTGGCAATAATCTGATTAATATCGTCGCATCTGCATTAGCGACAATTGTGGGTATGCGTTTATATGGTAATGCTGGTGTTGCTATAGCCACAGGTATATTAACTTTTGTGATCCTTATTTTTGCTGAAGTATTACCAAAATCAATCGCAGCACTGTATCCAGAACGGATAGCCTATCCAAGTAGTGTTATTCTCTCTCCTTTGCAAAAACTGATGCTACCTATTGTTTGGTTTTTTAATAAAATCACATTAATACTGATGCGAATTTTAGGGATCAAATCGCCAATAATACAAGGTAATGCTGTTTCAAAAGAAGAGCTACGAACAATTGTAAATGAGTCAAAATCAAAGCTTTCCCAAAGAAATCAAAATATGTTGCTTTCTATTCTTGATTTAGAAAAAGTGACTATTGGCGATATTATGGTACCAAGAAATGAGATTTTTGGTATTGATGTCAATGATGAATGGAAATCCATCGTAAGACAGTTAACCCATTCTCCTCATGGTCGAATAGTGCTTTATCGCGATACACTTGATGATGCCATTGGTATGCTACGAGTACGAGAAGCCTATCGCTTAATGACTGAGAAAAAAGAATTCACCAAACAAATTTTGATAAAAGCGGCAGATAAAGTCTATTTTATTCCTGAAAGCACACCTTTAAATTTACAGCTTGTCAATTTTCAGCGGAATAATGAAAAAGCGGGTATTGTGGTTGATGAATACGGTGAAATTCAAGGTTTAGTCACCGTTGAAGATATTCTAGAAGAAATTGTGGGTGACTTTACCACCTCAATGTCACCTTCATTAGCAGAAGAAGTTATCCCTCAAAAAGATGGTTCATTGCTCGTTGACGGTACAACAAATATTCGAGATATCAATAAAGCATTTGGTTGGCATTTACCTGAAGATGAAGCCAGAACTATTAATGGCGTCATTATTGAAGAGCTTGGCGATTTACCCGTTGTCGGTAATAAGATAAAAGTCAGTGATTATGAATTTGAAATACTTGATGTTCAAGACAACGTCATCAAAAAGGCTTTAATTCGCCATCACGTGCTACCTCATCTTTAACGAATACAAAATAAAGCGCTTATTTAAGCGCTTTATTTTTGCTGTTTATCCGAGTTCAAATCGTAATTTACTATTACGAAAATCAAATTCTCTCGCAGGTTTCAAATAGAAAGGATCTATCACTTGTTCTGTCTTAAGTTGAGTGGATCTTACTTGTTGATAATCAGAATAAAAACCATGATTCTTTATCCACATCACTAAATTAAGTGCAGGCTCATGAGAATAAGAATAACCGTACTCTTCTCGTCGGCAAATAAAACACGCTGTTTCGCCTTTGCTTAAAGTAAGAGAAAGAGACTTGCGTGGAAAATTAGTAATGATAGAGCCATCATCTTTTACTGATTCAATATTGAAATTATGAGGTGCTAAAGTCTGAATATTTTCATATTTTAAATCTAAACTTTCACCAGAATAACTATTGGTTTTAATTCTATCCTCCTGAAAATACCAATGATATTCTTCATCTTCTTTTTCTTTGTAGAGATAATCCCCACCGATTTTGATTATCGTATTAGTTTCAGCTTTAGTTATTTTTTCAAATTGTTGAGTCTCTATTTCTGAGGAAAATAACAAATGTTCAGGCTTGATAATGAGCTCAGGCTCAGAGTGAAACCGCCTAACATACTGTTTATGTACACGCTCAAAATAACGATATTCTTGTGCTTTAGAGAGGCCCTGATAGAAAAAAACATCTTTAGGAAATTGAGTACGCAACGTACTTTTACCAAAAAAATAAAATTCTCGAACAAAAAACTCTAAAACCAATTTAGGTGATAAGAATTGGTGATTTTCCATAACAAAAGTGTACTCCGTGTATTAAGCATAAATTTAATCCATTATTGTGATAACAATATAAGAAGATAAGAAAATAAAACAATGGGATAACGAAAAGAAAAAGAGGAAGGATATTAGAATAAAAAGAGACAATAAATCAGGATGCGAATTTCTTGATCTATTGTCCCCTAGTTTTATAAAGTAGCTAAATCTAGATATGTAGCTCTTTTAATGTCTCTTCAGGAAGTGCTAATTCGTCGTTATGATTAATACCAATATTATGAGCTAAAATGTCTCGTGCAATATCTTGCGCTTCAGTCAGAGAATGCATTTCATAAGTGCCGCATTGATACACATTTAACTCAGGGATATGATTTTGATCTTTTACTTTCAAAACATCTTCCATTGCTGCTTTCCATGCATTAGCAACTCGCTGTTCTTCTGGTTGCCCAATTAAGCTCATATAGAATCCGGTACGGCATCCCATTGGCGAGATATCAATAATCTCAACACCATTACCATTAAGATGGTTACGCATGAAGCCTGCGAACAAATGCTCTAATGTGTGAATTCCTTTCTCAGGCATGGCTTTTTTATTTGGCACAGTAAAACGCAAATCAAATACCGTGATGGTATCACCAGATGGCGTTTTCATTGTTTTAGCAACGCGTACAGCTGGTGCAGACATACGTGTATGGTCAACAGTAAAGCTATCCAATAAAGGCATAAAAAACCTCCTAAGAAAAATTTAAATATTTTTAAGAAAAAATGAAACTTTCTGCAAGTAGCTCGGTCTTAGTAATGAATACGCGCAAAATGTTATCATCCCTATTTCTCTATAGAATTTTTCAGCCACACAAATCTTAGTGTGGCTTTTTTCTATCTAAGTTTAGGAAGCCACGTTATCGGCATTTGCCCCTGCATGGATCTTCAAATACTCATCAAAAGAAATGGTATCACTCTTTTCTAACTCTTCTTGACGTTTTATGGATGAAATTCTCTCATGATCAAAAGCTTCATCAGTCAACGTTTCATAAGGTGTTTTAATTAATTCTTGGTAATATTCTTCCGCTAAAGATAAACCATAACTGCCAATGCCTTGTGTTTTGATTTTCTCTAACAGTCTACCAGAGAAGGTTAGCTCTGGATTATCAAACATTTCTTCTAACTTAACACAAACTTCCATGTATTTTGTGCCAGAACAACAATCAAGAACATTTGCCACACGTTTTAAATCCGCAAATAACGCTTTACCTACTTGTGCTAATGGTTCTTTTCTTTCACCACAACCCATTCCAATAACTTGACCAGGCTTACGCCCTTCTAGAATAACGTTATTCCAATTTGCACGACAACACGCTAATTCAGAAGCACTCATTTCAGGAGCATCAGCTAAAACACACCAAATTAAGAATAAATCAAGGAAACGAATTTGTGTTTCATCGACACCAATTGGCGTAAATGGGTTGATATCGAGTGAGCGAACTTCAATATATTCAATACCACCACGTAATAAAGCATCAGAAGGCGATTCATCCCCTTTAACGACACGCTTAGGACGAATAGGTGCATAAAGCTCATTTTCAATCTGCAGTACATTGGTGTTTAATTGAATGTACTCACCATCTTTATTCTTAACACCCAGTTTAGCAAATTCGTCAGATGGTTTATGAATCGCTTTTTTCAGCCCTTTAACGTAGGTTCCAAGGTGATTAAAGGTAATATCTAAATCACTTTGTGATTTATTGGTATATCCCAAGTCACTTAAACGTAATGACGTTGCATAAGGTAAATATTTCGCACCTTTTGGCGTACTTTCAAATGGTAAGTTTGTCTCTCTTCCCTTCAAGAAAGATCCACAAATTGCTGGCGATGCACCAAAAAAGAATGGAATAACCCAACCAAAGCGATAATAGTTACGGATCAAACGCAGATAACCGTCTGAAATCGCTTCTTTACCACTCTCCTCATCTTTTACATTCGCCCATGCTTGCCAAAATTCAATAGGTAATGAAAAGTTATAATGCACACCTGAAATGGTTTGCATTAAAGCACCATAACGATTTTTCAAGCCTTCACGATATAACGTTTTAAAACGCCCTACATTGGATGTGCCAAATTGAGCAAGCGTAATCTTATCTTCCGCTTCAATAAAGCAAGGCATACTCATAGGCCACATACGTTCATTGTCTAAGTGACGTGCCGTATAGCGATGTAAATCGCCTAAAAAATGCAAGGTATGTGAAATATTGTCATCAACAGGCGTAATAAACTCTAACAGAGACTCAGCGAAATCCGTTGTGATCCATTTATGAGTTAATGATTTACCCAATGAAATAGGGTGTTCTGTTGATGCTAAATTGCCTTCTGGCGTTACTCTTAAGGTTTCGCGCTCAATACCACGATGGATGCCACATAAAACTTTAGGGTGTGCTTCCAGCCAAGAAAGCGCTTTGGATACGTCCGGGATCAAAGGTGACCTCCCGCGTTGATTAATGTAAGTAAATAGATAGGAGTTACTTTATCGTAAAGTCACTAAATTGTCGCTGATTAGATGATGTTAGCATTGTTAGTTGATGCTAAACAAAAGATTAACATCATAAGAAATAAGCGAATTATAGAAAGCAAAAAGCCTCGCTATTGCGAGGCTTAAAAGATGGTGCATCCTGGAGGATTCGAACCTCCGACCGCTCGGTTCGTAGCCGAGTACTCTATCCAGCTGAGCTAAGGATGCAGGTCTAACGAATTATTCTAGAAATAATTTATACGATATCTGATAAAAGATGGTGCATCCTGGAGGATTCGAACCTCCGACCGCTCGGTTCGTAGCCGAGTACTCTATCCAGCTGAGCTAAGGATGCGTCGTAGTAATCTTTCTAGCTGCTCATATTGCAATTGGCAATAATGAGTAATGAGATGGTGCATCCTGGAGGATTCGAACCTCCGACCGCTCGGTTCGTAGCCGAGTACTCTATCCAGCTGAGCTAAGGATGCGCCGTTTTTATACTTTACTCTTTTAATGCAAATTATTCACCATTTGCACCAAAATAAAAACCCCATACATTAATCATGGGGTTGGAATTGGTGCATCCTGGAGGATTCGAACCTCCGACCGCTCGGTTCGTAGCCGAGTACTCTATCCAGCTGAGCTAAGGATGCAATCTAAATGGCGGTGAGAGAGGGATTCGAACCCTCGATGCAGCTTTTGACCGCATACTCCCTTAGCAGGGGAGCGCCTTCAGCCTCTCGGCCATCTCACCATATTTAGAACCACTCGAAGAAGTTCTTACTGAACATCTCGTCTCTGTGTGGCGCACATATTACTTTCTCAGCCTAAGAAGTCAAACAATTTTTCTCAACTTTTTACGAATATATGTTTGTTTGAACACTTCACAAACAAACTGATGCGTTTATCAGCAAGATTGGCTAAAAAAGTCCTAAACACAATGATATCTCTGATGAAAAATCATTCAAGTATTTTATTCTCATAACAAATATATTTATTCTCAAAACAAATAATTGTGAAGCGAATGATTAGAGGTAAAAAGAGTTTCAATTCTGTCAATCAGAATAAACGGATAGTGTAATAATAAATGCAACTCAAGGAGAGTGAAGATAGGAACCAAAAAGGGAATAAAAAGTCTTAGAAAGAGAAAAGCGCCCAGACCCGGCAAAAGTGTGGACGCTTACGAATGAATTGTAACTAACTAAAAATGGGAATTTGTTTAGTAGTTATCGGTAGGCTGAGTTTTCTCGGCCTGAATTCGTTGATAGATCTCTTCACGATGGACAGATACTTCTTTGGGTGCATTTACGCCAATCCGTACCTGATTACCTTTAACCCCTAAAACGGTTACGGTTACATCATCGCCTATCATAAGCGTTTCACCAACTCGACGAGTTAGAATAAGCATTCTTTGCTCCTTGAAAATTTACAAGAGTCGGGTCTCTAGAATTTCCCGGCCATTATCCATCATACATTGTCAATTCGTATAATCATTATTTATCACAAGTAACTCATACTTCATAACAAAATATAAATTTAGTGACTGATTATTTAACGGATCATCAATATCTCTATAAGGCGTTATCCCTATAAGTAAGGAATAACGCCTTTTTTCAGGTTATTATCGCTTACAGATGCGATTCAACCCACTCGTCAACACTTGCCAAAGCCACAGGTAAAGCATCAATATCAGTACCACCAGCTTGAGCCATATCAGGGCGACCGCCACCTTTACCGCCGATTTGCTGTGCTACAAAACTAATTAACTCACCTGCTTTAACTTTAGCAGTCAAATCTTTAGTGACCCCAACAATTAAGCTCACTTTACCATCAGAAATAGTAGAAAGCACAATAATTGCTGAACCCAATTGATTTTTTAAATCGTCAACCATCGTTCTTAACATTTTTGGCTCAACACCATTAAGCTCACGAACTAAAAGTTTGATACCTTTCACGTTTTTAGCTTGTCCACCTAAAGAAGAACTTTCTTGGGCAGCTTGCTGATCTTTTAGTTGTTGGAGTTCTTTTTCTAATAAGCGGTATTTTTCTTGGACTGTCTTAATTCTTTCAACCAAGTTTGTACCGTCACTTTTTAGAACTTGTGCAACAAGAGAGATAAGGTCTGATTGCTCATGAACACTCTCAATTGCTGTAATACCTGTAATTGCCTCAATACGACGAATACCAGCAGCAGTGCCTGACTCACTGATAATACGGAACAAACCAATATCACCCGTTCTAGAAGCGTGAGTACCACCGCAAAGCTCAGTAGAAAAATCACCCATGGTTAAAACACGAACACGTTCATCGTATTTCTCACCAAACAGTGCCATAGCACCTTTCTCTTTAGCGTCTTCAAGATCCATTAACTCAGTGACAACGGGTGAGTTAAGACGGATTTGTGCGTTTACAATGTCTTCGATTTCGCGCAATTGTTCTGGTTTAACTGCTTCAAAATGAGAGAAGTCAAAACGCAGGTATTTATCGTTAACCAAAGAACCTTTTTGCGTAACATGCGTACCCAGTACTTGGCGTAATGCAGCATGTAATAAGTGAGTCGCAGAGTGATTTAAGCGAATGGCATCACGGCGAGCAATATCAATGTTAGCATTGATTTTATGGTTAACAATAAATGACCCTACGTTAACTTTACCAATATGGCCAATCGCTTTACCGTATTTTTGCGTATCTGTGACTTCAAACTGACTATCTTTGCCTATCAGAACACCTTTATCGCCAACCTGTCCACCAGACTCGGCATAGAATGCCGTTTTATTTAAGAAGATAATCCCTTCTTCGCCTGCTTTTAATTCAGTGACTGATTGTCCGTTATGGAAAATGGCAGTAATTGTACCCTGCTGTTCATTATGATCATAACCAGAGAAATCACTGCGACTATCAACTTTAATAAGACTATTATAGTCAGTACCGAAACCGCTGGATTCACGAGCTCGTTTACGTTGCTCTTCCATCGCGACTTCAAAGCCTTTCTCATCAACTTTGATATTTCTTTCACGACAAACATCAGCAGTTAAATCAAGAGGGAAACCATATGTATCATAAAGGCGGAAAGCGGTTTCACCCGGAAGAACGTCATCTTTTAATTGAGCAAGCTCTTCATCTAATAGTTGAAGACCACGTTCTAATGTACGAGCAAACTGCTCTTCTTCCGTTTTTAATACTTTTTCAACGATAGCTTGTTGGCGTTTTAATTCTTCACCTGCTTCAGCCATCACTTCAATTAATGGAGCGACTAATTTATAGAAGAAGGTATCTTTGGCACCAAGCATATAACCATGACGTACTGCTCGACGAATAATACGACGCAGAACATAGCCACGGCCTTCATTAGAAGGGATAACGCCATCGCAAATAAGGAATGAACAAGAACGAATATGATCGGCAATAACGCGTAATGATTTATTTTCTAAATCCGTTGCATTAGTCACTTGTGCAACAGATTTAATTAAAGAACGGAATAAATCAATGTCATAGTTAGAGTTTACATGTTGTAAAACAGCGGTAATACGCTCTAACCCCATTCCCGTATCAACAGATGGTTTCGGCAGTGGGTCCATAGTGCCATCTGACTGACGATTAAATTGCATGAAAACGATGTTCCAGATCTCAATATAGCGATCGCCGTCTTCTTCTGGTGATCCTGGAGGTCCGCCCCAAATGTGGTCACCATGATCATAAAATATTTCGGTACAAGGTCCACAAGGGCCAGTGTCACCCATTTGCCAGAAGTTATCTGATGCAAATGGTGCGCCTTTATTATCACCAATGCGGATTATTCTTTCGGCAGGAATACCAATTTCTTTATTCCAAATATCATAAGCTTCATCATCTGTGGCATATACCGTTACCCAAAGTCTTTCTTTAGGTAAGTTAAACCACTCTTTGCTGGTTAATAATTCCCAAGCAAAATTGATTGCGTCATGTTTGAAATAGTCACCAAAACTGAAATTACCTAGCATTTCAAAAAAAGTATGGTGACGAGCAGTATAACCCACATTTTCTAAATCGTTATGTTTACCACCTGCACGCACACAACGTTGTGCAGTTGTCGCTCGGGAATAAGGTCTATTGTCCAATCCAAGAAATACATCTTTGAATTGGTTCATCCCTGCGTTTGTAAACAGCAATGTTGGATCGTTATTTGGAACCAAAGAACTGCTAGGTACTATTTGATGTCCTTTAGTATGAAAAAAGTCGAGAAACGCCTGACGGATCTCAGCGGTGCTTTTGCTCATAATTATCCCGAAATCAAGCTGGAAAAACAGAAATTAGAAATCTAGTTAGAGGAGGTTTATTGTTACCTCTACTTAGCCAACGAATACATAAGTAGGGATAAGATAGAATTTCTTCTGTCAGAAGTAAAACCCCCGATAAACTTATTCGTGTTGACATTGTAAATCGTCTAGTTTTTTTCTGAAAGTGGGATTGTTATCTGAGAATGGGACTTTTCTCTATTTAAGAGAGATTATTCTAAGAAATGTAAGTAGTTTAAAGTATTTTCATTTTGTAATTATTAAAAACTATTTGTTATTATTAGTTTTTTATCTCATCACATACTATATGTGTTTTTTTCTTAAATAATTTCTTTTTCTTATAGCAATCAATAATAAACACATAAGCATTATCACTTAAAACAAATAATAAACTCACGATAACTTGCTAAAATAAAAGTGTTTCTCAGTACAAAACCTATCTCATCACTAAATAATCTCTAAAATACTATCTAAATTAGATTCAAATATCTTGAAGGTATTTATCACTATATGTCAATTATTTACTATCTGGTTCAACCAGATAGTAGTAATAATTCTTATTTAGATTTGTAATTTATGAGAATATATCATCAAAACTTCACTATATAAACTTTCATACAACTATAAAAAATAGTTAGTAAAAAATATCGTTATATCAAATAAAATAGTGTTAAAGGCTGATTTTGATGGATAGAAAATAGAATAAACTCGATATGAACCCTAAATTGGATAAATAATACTGCATACAACAAAAAGGAAGCTTTTTTAGAGCTTCCTTTTTTAAGTGAGTTAAATCACATTAATTGACTAACCATTTATCATTATAATGATAATAATTTGTCTAAATATGGAATCAGTTAGTTGTTTTATCACAAGCTAAGAGATTATTCTTCCGCCTCTCCGAGATCGGCCGCATCACCTTCATTCGTGAAATCAGCTGCGCTTGTAAACTCACCTGCGTGGTTTAATAACATTTCACGTAGTTTGGTATTTAAATCATCGTACATTTCTGGATGCTCTTTTAGGTAAGTTGTTGCATTGGCTTTACCTTGACCAATCTTCTCACCATTATAGCTGTACCATGCACCAGCTTTTTCTACCAATTTATGTTTAACACCTAAATCGATAAGCTCACCAAAAGTATTAATACCTTCGCCATACATTATTTGGAATTCGGCTTGTTTAAATGGTGCTGCAATCTTATTTTTTACGACTTTAACGCGGGTTTCACTACCCACAACTTCATCGCCGTTTTTAACAGAACCGATACGACGAATATCTAAACGCACAGATGCGTAGAACTTAAGCGCATTACCACCAGTTGTGGTTTCTGGGTTACCAAACATAACACCGATTTTCATACGAATTTGGTTGATGAAAATAAGTAATGTATTTGAGTTTTTCAAGTTACCCGCTAATTTGCGCATAGCTTGGCTCATCATACGAGCAGCAAGACCTACGTGAGAATCACCGATTTCACCTTCAATTTCAGCTTTTGGCGTTAACGCAGCAACTGAGTCAACAACGATAACATCAACAGCACCAGAGCGAGATAATGCATCACAAATTTCTAAGGCTTGCTCACCGGTATCAGGCTGAGAACACAGCAGATTATCAATATCTACGCCTAATTTTTTTGCATAAATTGGATCTAATGCGTGCTCAGCATCGATAAACGCACATATTTTACCTTCACGTTGAGCTGAAGCGATAACTTGTAGTGTTAAAGTTGTTTTACCTGAAGATTCTGGGCCATAGATTTCAACAATACGACCACGTGGTAAACCACCAGCACCTAAAGCAACGTCTAATGATAAAGAACCTGTAGAGATGGTTTCAACGTTCATGGAACGATCTTCGCCCAGACGCATGATAGACCCTTTACCAAATTGCTTTTCAATTTGACCAAGTGCTGCGGCCAATGCTTTTTGTTTGTTTTCATCAATAGCCATGTTATCTCCCTCTGGGCAGTGAAGCATAAGGATGGGTCACTACCATTAAAACGTGTATGATTTTGCTTGTTGAAATTTATTATACTGTATAATCATACAGTATCAAGTTAATTATTTATAATTTCTCTAAGTATTGATTTTAAAGAAAAAATAACAGATTCCGCTCTTACTTGCTCTCGTGAACCACTGAATATACAGTGTTTTGCTGTTACCTGAACACCTGTTGTTGTTTTAACAGCAAAGCCAAACCAAACTAACCCCACTGGTTTTTCTTTACTGCCTCCACCAGGACCAGCAATACCGCTAACTGAAACAGCAAAATCTGCATTTGCAGCACTAAGTGCGCCTTTTGCCATTTGAAGAACAACTTCTTCGCTAACAGCGCCGTATTTAACCAAGGTTTGTTCATCAACGCCTATCATTTCATGCTTTGCTTCGTTACTGTAGGTCACAAAGCCACGGTGATAATAATCAGAACTTCCTGCAATATCCGTGATGATTTTTGCAATCCATCCACCAGTGCAAGACTCTGCCGTTGTTATCGTGCTCTTCTTTTCAATTAACGCTTTACCCACCTCAATACTTAGGCGAGTCATTTCATCGTAATTTATCATTAAGGCTCATCTAACCTCTATTCTAAATTCTACTGTTTAAGATTTCTTTCTGGTGCAGTCCCATAACCATAGACCACCAATTGCGAGTGCAAAGATGGCACCAAAACCAATTCCGATGGCAACAACAGAAATACCAATGCTAGTGACTAGTGAGAACAAGCCTAACATTAATAGCATCGCTGTATTTTCACCTAAGTTTTGTACTGCGATAGCATTACCAGCTCCCACACTGTGTTTGCCTTTATCTTGTAATAGCGCATTTAATGGCACCACAAAGAAGCCACCAAAAACACCAATAACGATAAGAATTAGATAGGATGGAATAATTGAGGTTTGCAGTGAAAAATAAACTACCCCAAGACCAATTAAAATGCCTGCTGGCATACAGCGACGTACTGTTTTCAGTGTCACAAATTTAGCGGCTAATCCAGCCCCTACAACAATGCCAATAGCCACCATTGCATTTAATATCGTTGGAGTGGTGTTGTCAGTCATGCCCAATGCAATAGGCACCCATTGAACAAGCAGAAAACGCAAAGTTACCCCGGCGCCCCAAAACATACTTGTTCCTACTAAAGAAAAGCGACTTTCCTTATCTGCCCATAAAGTACGTGTTGCCTCGATAAATTGAGCGAACATTTTTTTTATGTTCCAACCTCGACCTATTTGAGCAGCAGATAATTTAGGTATACCAAAGTTAACAAAAACTGCAAAAGCGTACATTGCAGCACAGACACCTAATGCAAAAACAATACTCCAATCAGAGAGTAAACCACCAATTACTGAACCTAATAAAATAGCCGCTATGGTTGATGCTTCCATTAAACCATTTGCTTTTACTAAGCGTTCACCATCGGTTAATTCTCCTAAAATACCATATTTGGCTGGTGAATAAACTGCAGCACCAATTCCAACTAAGGCGTAACCTAAGAATGGATCAGAGCCAACACAAATAAGAAAAGCACCCACGAATTTTAAGATATTACCACTGAGCATAACCCTACCTTTAGGGTTACGATCAGCAACTTGCCCAACGAAAGGTGCTAAGAGAATAAAAGCCAGCACAAAGACCATTTGTAAAACAGGTTGGCTCCATTCAGGGTAAAGAGCCGATTTAAACTGGGCTAAAATGGCAAAAAGTAGTGCGTTATCAGCAAAAGCAGAAAGAAATTGCGATAACAATACTGCTTTCATTCCCCTACTCATTAATGGAGGCTGGCTAATATTCTCTGACATTAGTTATTTTCCTGTTCAGCTAGTTTTTTCAATGAGACAAAATCCGTTTTCCCACTCCCAAGAACAGGAATTTCTTTGATAAAACGAATATCCTTCGGTACGGCTATTTCAGCAACACCTTCAGCTTTAGCCAATGTTGATAACGCGCTACGATCCAATTGCTTATCGGTTGTAAATAGTACCAATGATTCACCTCTACGTTTATCACTGATTGTCACAACAGCATGCTCGCCAGTGGATGCTTTACGTGCAAGCTGCTCGACACCTTCAAGAGAGACCATCTCGCCAGCAATTTTAGCAAAACGTTTTACCCGTCCTTTAATAGTACAAAAGCCTTCGCTATCGATAGCAACAATATCACCAGTATCGTACCAACCTTCTTCGTCAATACCGTCCGCATTTGTAGCTACAGGGATTTCTAGTTTTTCTGGTGATTCAACGCGTAAATACCCCATCATTACATTCGGGCCACGTAATTGTAATCGTCCCCCTTCCGCGATCCCATTCATTGGGATAAGTCGGCCTTCCATACCCGGTAATAAACGACCTACTGTATGTGTTTTAGCGCTCATAGGTACGTTAATTGACACAACAGGCGCACACTCGGTAACACCATAACCTTCTAATATGCGGATACCGAACTTTTCTTGCCATAAAATACGGGTTGATTCTGATAGTTTTTCAGCACCAGCAACCACATACCTAACCCTGGCAAAATCGTAAGGATGAGCAAACTTTCCGTAATTACCTAGAAAGGTTGATGTACCAAATAACACAGTACAATTTTGGTCATACACTAATTCAGGCACAACACGATAGTGTAATGGACTTGGATAAAGAAAAACACGAGCACCCAAGCAAATCGGCGTTAATAGACAAGCAGTTAGGCCGAATGCATGGAATAACGGTAATGCTGACATAAATTTATCTTTAGGTGAAAAGTCAGCAATAGCACGAATTTGATCTACGTTAGCCAGTAAACTCGAATGACTATGAACAACACCTTTAGGTGTACCTTCAGATCCTGACGTAAATAGAATAACCGCAGCATCAGTCGATTTTTGCGGTAACATCGCTTTATGTGGCGTAATAAGGTGTTTGAGGACCCAACGCTTATCTTCACTCGTCACACTATCTTTGAGATCTTCAAGGTAAATCCAATTCGCTTCTGGGGTTTGTTCAGGAATATGTAATAAATTCCCTTTTTCTAAAAATTGGCGTGATGTAAAAATGGTTTTGATTGAAGCTGCTTTCATCGCATTTTGTACACCTAAGCTACCCGCAGTGTAATTAAGCATAGCAACAACACGTTGACGCATTGTTGCACCTAATAATGCAGCTGCTGTTACTGTTGTATTTGGAAGTAACAAACCAATGCGTTCATTAGGCTCTGTGTAGCGTTCAATTAGTCGGCTGATCCCTAATGTTTTTTTCAGCAATCCTTGGTAAGAATCTTCTTTTAGATTGATATCTGAAATTAACGGGCTAAATCGACCATATTGAGACATAGCCTGTAAAAATGCCTCATACAGTGTAATTTTAGGGCGTGTATCCATGATGGCATTCATCATGATATCACGCATTGCTTCCCCAGCTAATCGACGACGCTCAGCTGATTTTTCTGCTTTTGGCATCGGTAAATCAACGGCTGGAAGTACCTTGATTGTGATTTTAGGAAAGAAATGAGATTTCACACGCAGACTTTTGCGTACTCGTGAAAAGTAGCTAAATTCAGCACCTTCAATCCTAACAGGAACAACTTTAGCGCCTGATTTAGCAGCAATAAAAGCAGCCCCTTCATAAATCTTCATTAATCCATTCGTTACTGTGATCCTTCCTTCTGGAAAAATCACCACAGGACGACCTTTATCGACTTCTTTTACTAATTGACGCACCGCCATTGGGTTTGCGGGATCTAAAGGCACAATATCAGCATAACGACCTAACCATCTTGTCGTTTTTGCAGAAGCCACAGAGGTATAAACAGCAAACACAGGATTAATAGGTAGGAATAAACGTAATAATATACCGTCAATAAAAGAAGTATGATTTGGTGTAATTATACATTTTTCATATTGGGAAAACTGATTAACAAGTCCTTCAATTCTTATTCTAAATAAGAATTTAAATAGTGTTTTAAAAAACGCTATTAACATCATATCCATATCTCATTTTGCTATAATTAGCCTTACTATAAATAGGATGTGATGAAAATAAAATAGATGGCCTCTGTTTTGTCCTTTATATCAGACGACTTCCTAATTATTTGGCAAGTTTTGCGAGAATTACTGTAATAATTTCATTAATAGATAACCCAGCATCAACAATAATATCTGCACATTGCATGTATAAAGGTTCACGCTTAATTAAAACATCATGCATTTCTGAAACTAATGTTTTTCCTGTCAAACTAGGTCTTTGTGCTTCATTCGGATCTTGGGATAAGCGTTCAACTAATGTTTCAAGCGAGGCCTGTAAATAAATTGTAACACCTGAGGTTTTCATATAAGCACGATTTTTATCTGCTAAAACCATCCCCCCACCAGTTGAAATAACTTGGTTAGGTTGGCTTACTTGAATAAGAGCGTCCGACTCAATTTGACGAAAGAAATCCCAACCCTTCTCTTCCACCATAGAAGATATAGTTTGTTGATATTTTTGGGTTATCCAATAATCCGTATCAATAAATCTATAATTTAAAGAGAGAGAAAGTGCCTTACCTACTGTTGTTTTCCCTGCACCTCGAGGTCCGATAAGGTAAATTGTACTTTCCATAAAATGCACTATCTCCATAGTGTGTCCCCATTAGGGTGTAATTAAAAATTTACATGCTGTAAAGTGTAAACATCATACCTGATGTAACAAAAAAATAAAGCCACACTTTAGAAAAGTATGGCTTATTTAATATTCTCAATAATTAGCGACGAATTGTATTATCACCGTAACCAATCCATTTGTAGGTCGTTAAGGCATCTAATCCCATTGGGCCTCTGGCATGTAATTTCTGCGTACTAACAGCAACTTCCGCACCTAAGCCGAATTGTCCGCCATCCGTAAAACGTGTACTTGCATTGACATACACTGCGGCAGAATCAACTTGACGAACAAAACGATCAGCATTAGAAATAGATTGCGTTAAAATAGCATCCGAATGCGCTGTGCCATAACGGCGAATATGGCTAATAGCTTCAGTTAAGCCACCCACCACTTCTACATTTAGATCAAGTGATAACCATTCATCACAATAATCTGCATCTTTTACATCAACAACAGTTGCTCCACCTTTTTTCAGCCCAGCTAATGCTTTTTCACTTGAGTGCAAAGTGACCTTTTGAGCAGCCATGGCATTACTTAGCTGTGGTAAAAATACATCAGCAATATTTTCATGTACTAAGAGTGTTTCTAATGAATTACATGCACTTGGCCGTTGTACTTTAGCATTAACAATAACGGTTAATGCTTTTTCTAAATCAGCACTTTCATCAACAAATGTATGGCAAACACCAATCCCACCAGTGATAACAGGGATCGTTGATTGTTCACGACATAATTTATGTAATCCAGCTCCGCCACGAGGAATAAGCATATCAATATACTCATCCATTTTTAGCATTTTAGCGACTAACTCACGATCAGGTTTATCAATCGCCTGAATTGCCCCCGCAGGAATACCACATTTTTCTAAAGCTTGTTGAATAACGGCAACCACGGCTTGATTGGTATGGTGTGTCTCTTTACCACCACGAAGAATGGCTGCATTGCCCGTTTTTAAACATAATGAAGCAACATCAATCGTGACATTAGGGCGAGCTTCATAAATAACACCAACAACACCTAGTGGCACACGGCGACGTTCTAAACGTAAACCGCTGTCTAACATACGGCCATCAATAACTTGTCCCACTGGATCTTCTAAGCGACATACTTGTCGAACATCATCAGCAATAGCTTTTAAACGTTCAGAAGTCAGTAATAAACGGTCAAGCATAGCAGCATTAATATTGGCTTCACGAGCTGCTTGCATATCTTTTTCATTGGCTGCAAGAATTGAAGCTTCTTGTTGCTCTAATAAATCAGCCATAACCAGTAATGCCCGATTTTTTTGCTCTGTCGATAATTGAGCTAAATGCCAAGATGCTTCTCTTGCTGATTTACCCATTTGTTCTAACATCGAAGGCTCCTTAGCTAACAATCATATCGTCACGGTGCACAGCAACACTGCCATACTCGTAACCTAAAATTTGACTAATTTCTTGTGAATGGTGTCCTGCAATTAAACGCAGTGCATCACTATTATAATGGGCAACACCATGAGCGAGATCTTTACCCTGTAAACTTTGAATGCGAATAACACATCCACGAGAAAAATCGCCTTTTATCTCTTTAATGCCTTTTGGTAAGAGGGAGCTACCTTTTTCTTTAATTGCTTTTTCAGCCCCTTCATCAACAATAATCACACCCGCAATTGGTGCACCAAAAATCCATCTTTTACGTGCTTCAAGTGGGCTTTCTAATCCGTGGAATAACGTTCCTACAGGTTCATTATTGATAACTTTAGCAATAACTTCAGGTTGTACACCGGCGGCAATGACAACATCAATACCTGCGCGCCCAGCAACAGTAGCTGCTTGTAATTTTGTTGCCATGCCCCCCGTACCTAAGCCAGATACGCTATCGCCCGCCATTTCACGTAATTCATCATTGATATCAAAGACTTCTGGGATAAGTTTTGCTTCAGGATTACTACGAGGATCAGCCGTATACAGTCCTTCAATATCAGTCAATAATAACAGTTTGTCAGCACTTCCTAAAATAGCGGCTAATGCAGACAGATTATCGTTATCGCCTACTTTAATTTCTGCGGTTGCAACGGCATCGTTTTCATTAATAACGGGAATAATGCGATTATCTAATAAAGCATGTAATGTATCGCGTGCATTCAGGAAGCGTTCTCTATCTTCAATATCCGCTCGAGTTAACAACATCTGACCAATATGAATACCATAGATGGCAAATAATTGTTTCCATACTTGAATTAATGCGCTTTGGCCTACCGCGGCAAGCAACTGCTTAGAAGCAATAGTTGCGGGTAAATCAGGATAATTCAAATATTCACGCCCTGCTGCAATTGCACCAGAAGTAACAATAATAATCCGGTGACCTTTTTCGTGTTGTTTAGCGCATTGGCGAACCAGCTCAACAATATGAGACTGATCCAGACGTCGTGAACCACCAGTAAGTACACTTGTCCCTAATTTAACAACCAGTGTTTGGCTGCTACTCATAACATTTACCATTCTTGTTGATTATTTAAAAAGATAATACACAGTTTTATCAGGAGAGAAGCGTTATGCCAACCGACATAACGCAAAATCTATGAAAAGTTGCCCTAACACAAAATTAGGGCTGGATGGGAAGCGGAAATTTGTTCATTTTTTCATCTGGCATAAGTGTCATATCTAATTCACTCGCTGCCGTTTTAAGAAATTGATGAAAACGGATCAGTGTTTCATTGATTGATTCAGTAACATCATTTTTACTTATATTCTGATGTATCCAATCACCATTTTTATCGAATAGCCCAATCTGATAATGATAAATGAGCTGTTCATTGTTGCGTTCTAATTCCATCCACCAGCCCCAAAACTCACGTTTTTCTGGTACGACTTTCTTATTTACACAAACAGCTAAACAGTCAAAAAAGAACTGGTTCTCTTGGCATTGTTGCTCTCGGATATAAGGGCCGATTTGAGCAAAACGCTTTAATAACTTACCTCGGGTAGGGTTCAAAGATGAAGTCATAAATTCAGTCTCCTTAGAAACTCTACTGTTATATAATCTAATGTAATTAGCAAGTTATTGTTCATGATTAATTATATTAATTTGTCATAGATCCAATCAGCACTTTTTTGTAACGCTAGCTCCAAGCCTTCATAAAGCGGTTTTTCATTGATTGCTAAGATATCGCCATCCATAGAAGAACGAGCAATTAACTGAGAATCCTCTTTAGGGCTCATTTCATCACCTTTCCAGTAAACCCCCATCATAGGAACTGGAATTCGTCGTCCAATCAGCCCCTGGTTTTTCAGTGAATAACTGCTTAATGATAATCGAAGATTATTTTCATCAATATTCCATAAACCTAAGCGACTCGCTAATACATCAAGATACATCACAGGAATTTTTTTCTGTAGCTCAGATTGCGTGAAGAATGTATGAATTAAAGGCCCTAAGGCAACAACACCTTTAATTAATTTAGGATAAATATAAGCTAAACGTACAGCAATATTTCCCCCAAAACGAAAGCCCATTACGCCCACACGAGTATGATCAACCCAAGGTACTTCAGAAAGTTGCTTGAGGACTTCGCCTTGTAACTGGCAGGTATCTTCAGTCAATTTTTGTTTTACCGAATAACCGATTGAAGGCATATCTAGCGTTAACATTGCAATGCCTTTCGGTGATAAATAATCCCTGAAGAAGCTGACATAATCGCTTTGAAGCCCATCTAACCCACCGCAAAACAATACTGTGGGATATGGGCCTCTACAATCTTTAGGTAAATGCAGAAAACCAGTTGTAGTTCCCTTTCCTTCTAATTTAAATGTGAGTTTTTTCACCTCAAAAGAGGAAAATTTTGTCGCATTCTCAAATGCTTTCATCGACAAAGTAACGGCTTGATCTGCTAAAAAATCGCCATTAATAAAAGGATAGGCAGCAATACTATACAGATGTGCAGCCCGCAGCCAACAATCAGCGGCCGCATCTCCTGACTCTTTTCTCAATGCTTTTTGTTGCCAAATCATAGCTTGATGTGACCATTCATATGACCAGCCACCTTTACGGTAACCTACAACGGTATCAATAAATTTATCATCACTACGAGGGGCATCATGTACAGCAATTCGGCTCAAAACTTCTTCTATTTCGATGGGTGAAATACCACGCCAAATCCACAGTAAACGCTGAATAGTACGATACCAATTTTGCTGACTTGTACCATTAAGCACAGTATACGTATTAATATTCGATTTTGGATGAGTGTACTGAATTAGTGTTGAGGTTTCAGCGTGTTTTGCTCTAGGTTTAAATAGAGTTTCAGAAAGGTTTGTATTATTTGCCATATCACTCTTCAAATCAGTCGATATCGAATAAAAGGGGCTAAAAAGTCTGGCTTTATCATAGCATGAAATCAACATGAACGGTGTGTATCACCACAAGTGATAGCACGAAGGTATAACGCCAAGGAAGAATAAAAGCATAAAAACAAAAATCCCCGCCAAGGCGAGGATCTCAATTAAAACAGCCAAATAAATGCTATCAAATTATTTTTGATCGCAAACTGGTGGAATAAAGGCAACCCCCATATCCCAAGGCTGTTCAATCCAAGTATTTTGTGGAATATCAACCACAAAATCATCCACTAATGGGCGCCCTTCTGGTTTTGCGAAAATAGTCACAAAGTGAGCTTTTGGATACATTTCACGGATAACTTTAGCAGTACCACCAGTATCAACTAAATCGTCAACAACGATAAAGCCTTCACCATCACCTTCTGCTTTTTTTAAGATTTTGAGGTCACGCTGATGATCATGGTCATAGCTAGAAATGCAGACTGTATCCACATGACGGATACCTAATTCACGAGCAAGTAATGCAGCGGGAACTAATCCCCCACGGCTGACAGCAATAATGCCTGTCCATTGTTCGACTGGTAGTAAACGTTGCGCCAATTGACGGGCATGTATTTGCAACATATCCCACGTTACAACATATTTTTCGCTCATAATATTGTGATCCTAGCTACTTGAATGCGAGAGAAGCTTTTTTGCGGAAAAAAAGGTTGCGCGAGATTATAGTGATTTGAGCACCTAAAAACCAGAGAAAACATGCAAAGAGATGAGATTATCCTCATTTTTTTCTGTATTTTCTTTTTGTGATTAAAAAATGAACCATATAAAAAAATGAATACAAATAGAGATCTACTTTCTTAGATAGAGATGTGAATAGAATGACGCATTCATCAGAAGAAAGTGATATTCTCAATTATATTGGCGTATAACGCTCAGAATAATAAAGCTAACCCTTAAAAAAGCGGTAGGCTATTAATAACACAGATGCTGTTAGAGGAGATCCATCGTGTCTGAACTATCTACTCTATCCCCACAACCACTATGGGATATTTTCGCAAAAATTTGTTCGATTCCACATCCATCACATCATGAAGAAGCCTTAGCTTCTCACATTCTTTCATGGGCAAGTGAAAAAGGTCTTTTCGCGCAACGCGATGCTGTCGGCAATATTTTAATTCGCAAGCCAGCAACTAAAGGCATGGAAGATCGTAAAACAGTTGTTTTACAAGCACACTTAGATATGGTGCCACAAAAAAATAACGACACGGTTCACGATTTCACTAAAGATCCTATCCAACCTTATGTTGACGGAGAATGGATCAAAGCAAAAGGCACAACATTAGGTGCTGATAACGGTGTTGGTATGGCGTCTGCATTAGCGGTTTTAGCTGATGACACCGTAAAACATGGCCCATTAGAAGTTCTATTAACCATGACTGAAGAAACAGGCATGGACGGTGCTTTTGGTTTACAACCAGGTTGGTTACAAGCTGATATTCTTATCAACACAGACTCTGAAGAAGAAGGTGAAATCTACATGGGTTGTGCGGGTGGTATTGATGTTAAAACCACAGTAAGCCTATCCTATGAAGCAATTCCTACAGGTCATGTTGTTAAGCAACTAGTACTAAAAGGATTAAATGGTGGTCACTCTGGTGGTGATATCCATTTAGGTTTAGGTAATGCAAATAAATTATTAGCACGTTTCTTAGCTGGTCATGCAGAAGAATTATCACTGAAATTAATTGATTTCCATGGTGGTACACTGCGTAATGCTATTCCTCGTGAAGCAAATATCGTATTTGCAATTCCAGCAGATAAAGTAAGCCAATTAGAAACAGTAAAAGCGAAATTTGAAGCATTATTAAAAAGCGAATTAGCCATTGCTGAAAAAAATCTGAAAATTGAGTTACTTGATACAACAACAGATAAGAAAGTATTTGAGGCAGACTGCCAAGAACGCTTAATCAACCTACTTAATGCAATGCCAAATGGCGTTATTCGTATGAGTGACGACGTTGAAGGTGTTGTTGAAACATCATTAAACGTTGGTGTTGTTAGCATTGTTGACGATAAAGTGGAAATACTTTGCCTAATCCGTTCTCTGATTGATAGCGGAAAAACTTATGTTGTCAGTATGCTGACTGCATTAGCAAAACTAGCTAAAGCTGATATCGAAACAAAAGGCGGTTACCCTGGTTGGAAACCTGATGCTGACTCACCTGTTATGCATTTAGTTCGTGATACCTATCAACAACTGTTTGATAAAGTGCCAAACATCATGGTAATCCACGCAGGTCTTGAATGTGGTCTGTTCAAAAAACCTTATCCAGATATGGATATGGTTTCTATTGGACCAACAATCCGTGGTGCTCACTCACCAGATGAACGTGTTCATATTAAAAGTGTTGGTCAATACTGGCAATTATTAACAGCAATTTTAAAAGCCATCCCTGCTAAATAATCTTGCTTTAAACATCATAATGAAACCCGCTTAATTGGCGGGTTTTTTGTTACTAACGCTACCATAAAGAAATAATTTATCCCTCTATATACGCTCTATTTCTCTTAAGTATCATAATTTATTCCTTACAGAACAAATACCAAACCACCTTATTCCATTTTGGAATAAACAAATAATCTTAATGAAAATAATTTATAGAATGCTAATTATTATCATTAGCATTAATGTTTATTGGATGATATTTTCATGCCTTCCGCATTTAAAGTTAAAAAATAAAAATTCAAAGGGTCCTATTGTGTCTAACAAAAATTGCGTTGCTAGCATCATTCTCGCCTTACCTTTAAGTTTACTCTCTGTTCAAATTCAAGCGGCAGTTAATCAAAATACATCTGAAAAGATAATTGTCACCGCGGCTCCATCACAAGATCCACAATCTCCTGTTTCAGGCATTATTGCCACAAAAACACTATCAACAAATAAAACACCAACTGAAATTGAAAAAACGCCACAATCTATTACGGTAATTACTCGTGATCAGATGGATGCTCAAGATGTCAGTTCCGTTTCTCAAGCGCTACGTTATACACCCGGCGTGTTCACCGAATATCGAGGAAGTTCTAATCGTAATGACGAGGTTTTTATTCGTGGATACAGTTATGCACCTCGTTTTTTAGATGGTTTAAGCTATGGTATGGGAGCTTCATCATCAACAGGGGCACTTGACCCATGGTTATTAGAGCGCGTTGAGGTTGTTAGAGGACCAGCATCTGTGCTTTATGGCCAAGTAAATCCAGGTGGCCTTGTTGCAATGACAAGTAAAAGACCCACTGCAACGCCTATTCGCCACATTCAAGTACGAGCTGGTAATGATAAATTGGCAGAAACTGCATTCGATTTTTCAGGTGCATTAAGTGATGACAATCGTATTCTTTATCGCCTAAATGGTATTGCCAAAACACAACACACTCAAATAAAAAACTATAAAGAAGAGCGTTTTGCCCTCGCTCCCGCTATTACTTTTTTACCTAATGAACAAACACGTTTAACGTTATTAAGCTTTATTCAGCAAGAGCCTGAGGCTGGTTATCGTAACTTTTTACCCGCTTATGGTACGGTGAAAAAAACACCTGAAGGCACTATTCCTTTTGATTTTGACGTAAACAACCCTGATTATCACCAATCATGGCGTCAACAATATGGCGTAGGCTATGAATTTGAGCATGAATTTAGTGACTCACTCAAAATAGTACAAAATGCTCGTTATAGTCATATTAATCAAAAATACAAATACCTTGTTTTCGGCTCATTAAGAAAAGACAATCCTTATGTGCTTGAACGTAGAGCCCAGCAAGAACAACGTGAAACAGATACTTTAGGAATAGATACACGTTTACAAGCTGATTTTACTACTTCAAAACTTAATCATACAGTGATTGCAGGTATTGATTATCAGTGGAGTAAAGATCAAGACAATTTACGCCGGGCTACGGGCTCAGAGTACGATCTGGATTGGCGTGATCCTAATTATAATCATCCGATTAATATGAGCTTACAAAAACCTGCAACAGATCAGTTACAAAAACGCGATCAAATCGGGTTGTATCTACAAGATCAGATCCAATGGAAAAATTGGATATTACTTGCAGGTTTACGTCAAGACTGGGCGCAAGTACGAACTCATGATTTCTTAGCAACCACATATGATCAGCAAGATGATAATAAACTAACGGGTCGTGCTGGTCTTTTATATGCTTTTGATAATGGTATTTCACCTTATCTAAGTTACAGCACCTCTTTTGAGCCTAATTTACAAACCCGTAGAGCACCAGGTAGTGCGCCATTTGAGCCAAGTGAAGGACGCCAATTAGAAGCGGGTATTAAATACCTCACACCAAATCAGCAAACATTAGCAACGCTCTCTATTTATCAGTTACAACAACGTAATGTTACTAACTATAATGCTGAGAAAGCCTATTTTGAGCCTGTTGGTGAAATTAGAAGCCGTGGTATTGAAGCTCAAATTAATAGCCAATTAACTGAAAATATTTCCTTCATTAGTAGCTATGCTTACACCGATACAGAGGTCAGAAAAACCATTATTGCAGGAACACAAGGAAAAGAGTTACCTAGAGTTCCTAAGCATATGGCATCATTTTGGGGTCAATATGATGAAACCTCAGGGTTATTTAATGGGGCTAAAGCGGGCTTTGGTGTGAGATATGTAGGTGTATCTCAAGGTGATACTAAAAATACAATCAGTGTTCCTGCGGTAACCTTATATGATGCAATGATTGGTTATTCATTAGGTGAGTTATCACCTTCTTTAAAAGGTGCTGAAATTCAGCTTAATATGAATAATATTGCGAACAAACATTATGTTGCATCTTGTGCTGGTGATACCGCATGCTTTTATGGGATAGGTAGAACAATGACAGCAACGATGAATTATCGCTGGTAAGATCATATAGAATAAATTAACTACATTGACCATAGCCAATCTATTGATCGGCTATGGTTTTTAATTCTTATAACGCCAAAAGAAGTTGCCGTTCTATTTGTGGATCTTGCAAGGTGACATGAAATCCGATTAATCGCACACCTCGGCCATTTCGGCGTTCATGCCATGCTTGATAAGCGATATTTATTAAATCAGCTTTTTCTAAAATAGGATGTGTATGCTCTTGCGTCGTTAACTGAAAATCATCAAATTTTAACTTAACGCCTTGCCTTGCGATCCTTAGATCGGGTTTAACCTTTGTGAGTCGTTTTTCTAATTCGTTATACAATCCATCTAATAATGCTAAGCAGTCATCCCATGAATTAATATCGTGGGCAAACGTCCGTTCAACACCTACCGATTTTCTAAGTCTATCAGGGTTAATTTCTCGCTCATCAATACCATGGCTACGCTCCCAAAGGTTTTGTCCAAATTTTCCTAATGCTTTTACTAAAGAAATAACATCTGTTCGACGAATATCAGCACAAGTTTCTAGCCCCATTTCTTGCAAACGAGCAAATGTTACCTTACCTACTCCTGGTATTTTATTAAGCGGTAATTTCAGAATAAAATCATCAACTTGATCAGGAGTAATAACAAATTGCCCGTTAGGCTTATTAATATCAGAAGCAATTTTTGCCAGAAATTTAATTGGTGCAATGCCTGCGGATGCAGTGAGATTTAATTCATCAAAAATTTGTTGGCGAATTTCTTGAGCCATCAGCGTTGCAGAGCCATGGCAATGCTTACTTTCAGAGACATCAAGATAAGCTTCATCAAGTGAAAGAGATTCAATAAGGTGAGTATATCGAGAAAATATCTGCCTGATCTTCGCTGAAGTTTCTTTATACAGAGCCATTCTGCCAGGCAATACTTTTAAATGAGGACACAGCTTCAAGGCTGTCGCGGTTGACATTGCACTACGGACACCAAAACGACGTGCAGGATAATTTGCAGTACAGACAACTCCTCGGCTAGAGGCATTTCCACCAACCGCAATTGGGATCTCTTTTAGTGCTGGATTATCACGCATTTCAATCGCAGCATAAAAACAATCCATATCAACATGAATAATTTTACGCATACAATTTCCTCATCTAGATCACTGTTTAAATATACAGTAAATAAATATTAACTACAATTTTTATTCACTCTTGGCTCCCTCTAACGAGGTGTATTTCTCATAAAAATCTGAATTAGTCTGTTTATTTATAGAATTGTCACAAAGTGATGTTAGATTATTTTTGCTTGTTGATTAATTACATTCACCTTAACAATTGTTTTGTAACTACATATAAAACAAGGAAATAATTTTTCATGATCAAATTATTCATTGCTATTTCTCTCTTTTTTTATTCTGTAATTCTTATGGCATCCCCTAAAATTATCGCACATCGTGGTGGCACAGCTGATGCCCCAGAAAATACTGAAATTGCTATAAAAACAGCACTCTCTAATCAAGCTGATGCAATTTGGATCACTATTCAATTATCAAAAGATAACATTCCTGTACTTTACCGCCCTAGTGACTTAAAAAACCTAACTAATGGGCAAGGCATGATTTCTGAGTTTACTGCACAGGAACTTAAACAATGGGATGCTGGCTATAAATTTGCAGAAGCACAGCAATACCCTTACCGCAATAAAGGGATCACTATTCCTACCTTAGATGAAATCTTAACTCAATTTCCCACCACTCAATTTTATCTTGATTTAAAATCACCTGATGCTGATCCCATTATTCAAGGTGAAGCATTAGCTACAGTTCTCAGTAAGCATAATGCACTTGATAGAACCCGTATTTATTCCACTAATACCGCCTTTCTTGATGCACTCCCGACTAATGTAGAGCGTTTTGAAAATCGTGATATTACCCGCGATATCCTCGCCAATATTACTATGAGCCACGTTTGCTTATTGCCTGAAAATTTAGATATTACTCGTTGGTATGGGCTTGAATTACATAGAAAAGTAGAAGTTGTTGAAAAATATACTTTAGGCGAAGCGCGATCAGTTTCCGTTCTGAGTTGGGATAAGGATGCAATGTCCTGTTTTCGTGCTGGTGGCAATGCCCATATTGTTCTTTTTGGTATCAACACCGAAAAAGATTATATTCAAGCTACAGAATTAGGTGCTGATGCCGTCATGGTTGACTCTCCAGCTAAAATGAAAGTATTTAGGAAAGAGTAAATAATTCTATTTAGGTTTTCATTTTTATATTCACTTTATTCTCTTCTACACTTAATAGTGTTATCCGATAGAAATAAGTAAGGAGGAATAAAATGTTAAACAATAAAATTTCTGGTGATTGGAATTTATTCAAAGGAAAAGTAAAAGAAAAATGGGGAAAGATCACCCATGATGAACTTGATATTATTGAAGGTACACGAGAGCAACTCATTGGTAAACTTCAAGAACATTATGACTATTCCTATGAAGAAGCCAAAAAAGAAGTTTTAGAGTGGGAGGGGCAAAACCCTTATCCATGGAAGTGAATCTTTAACGCAAGGATACGCTTTTTATTATCCTACTTCTATTCTATTAAAAACTTTTTTTAGAATGCTTATATTTTTAGAATGAATGAAATAAAAAAGAGTGATGGTAATTAAAGCCATCACTCTTTTTTTATCTAAATATCTTTTTTACTATTAAAGAATTCGATTCTTTTTCAGTAACTCTTCTCGTGCGGACTCTTTTGCCATACGTTTTTTACGTGCGTCACAAGGTTCAGGGCAATCACACTCTTTTTCTATCCCCATAGCCCCTAAACCACCACAACTGCCTTGAAGGCTTTTACGTTTTACAATATATCCTAACGCCATTCCAAAGAAGGCAATCAAGAATAAGATGAAGGCAAAAAGAAATATTTTTAACATAACCTTCTCTCCTTAAATTCTATTTTTTCAAGAACGGGGCGAACGCTTTACTATAACGCTCTTCAAACCCATTTTCAGTTTTCACTATCATAAAGACAGGAATATTTAGTTTATTTGCTACTTCTAACCCCTTTTCAGGCCCTAAAACATTCAATCCAGTAGAAAGGCCATCAGCACTCATGCAAGTGGGGACAATCACAGTAATAGAAACGAGGTTATGTTTAATAGGATGACCTGTAGTTGGATCAATAGTATGGGAATAGCGGATACCGTCTTCTTCAAAGTAGTTACGGTAATCACCAGAGGTTGCAATTGAATTATCACCTGGTTCAATAATTAACTGAACGCTCTGTTTTGTACCATCATTAGCTGGTTTCTCAATTGCTATACGCCAAAGCTTGTCATTACCATTTACACCTTGTGTTCTTACTTCACCACCAATATCAACCATATAGTTAGTGATATTCTGTGATATTAAATACTCAGCAACAGCATCAACACCATAGCCTTTAGCAATAGAAGAGAGATCGACATAAAGCTCAGGGATCTTCTTGAACAGTGTATTCCCTTCAACAGCTAAGTAATCAATGCCAATCCACTGTTTACGTTTTTCTAATTCATCTTCAGAAGGCTGGTGAGTAAATCGACCTTCTGGGCCAAATCCCCATAAATTTACTAACGGTCCAACAGTCACATCTAAAGCACCGTCCGTGATTTTATTAATACGAATGGCTTCACTCACTACTTTAGCGGTAGCAGGCGAAACAGGGAATGGTGTATTAATTTCACGACTTTGATTGAAACGACTCAATTCAGAATGAGGACGATATGTTGACATTTGATCGTTCACTTCTTCAAGAATACGATCGATCTCTGTTTGTAAGACGTTTTGTGGAGGTGAATTACTATCAGGGACATATTTAATCGAGTAATAAGTTCCCATTGTTTCGCCTTCTAATACCTGCTGTTTTTCACCACATGCAGACAATAGAACTAAAGCAGACAGCATCACTATCCAATTTATCATCTTTCTTTTTAACATAACTCTCTCTTCTGATCATGAGCGCCCACATAAGTGGGCGCTTGTCATTTCATTCATTTATGCTTAATGGGAGGTTAGGATCAACCGCCAAAGTCATCCAGCATAATGTTTTCATCTTCAACGCCTAAGTCTTTGAGCATTTTAATAACAGCTGCGTTCATGACTGGCGGTCCACACATATAGAATTCACAATCTTCTGGTGCTGGATGATTTTTGAGGTAATTCTCAAACAACACATTGTGAATAAATCCTGTATATCCTGTCCAGTTATCTTCAGGTAAGGCGTCCGAAAGTGCGACATTCCATGTGAAGTTTTCGTTTTCTTTTGCAAGCATATCGAAGTCTTCAGTGTAGAACATTTCACGCACAGAACGAGCACCATACCAGAAGCTGATTTTACGTTTAGAATGTAAGCGTTTTAACTGATCAAAAATATGTGAGCGCATTGGCGCCATACCTGCACCACCACCAATGAAGATCATCTCTGCATCAGTTTCTTTAGCGAAGAATTCACCAAATGGCCCTGAAATTGTCACTTTATCACCTGGTTTTAATGACCAAATGTACGATGACATTATGCCTGGTGGTACATCAGGATTACGTGGTGGTGGTGTTGCAATACGCACGTTTAACATGATGATGCCATGCTCTTCAGGATAGTTTGCCATTGAGTAAGCACGTACTGTGGTTTCTTTTACATCAGAAACGTAGCGGAATAAGTTAAATTTATCCCAGTCTTCACGATACTCTTCAGGCACATCAAAATCTTCATAACGCACGGTATGAGGTGGACATTCGATCTGAATAAATCCACCAGCACGGAAAGGTACAACTTCACCTTCAGGAATTTTTAATACTAATTCTTTAATGAAAGTTGCTTTGTTATCGTTTGAGATAACTTCACATTCCCATTTTTTAACACCAAAGATTTCTTCTGGTAATTCTAATTTCAGGTTGTTTTTTACGTTGACCTGACAGGCTAAACGACAACCCTCTTTAGCTTCACGCTTGTTAATATGCGAAAGTTCTGTTGGCAGAATATCACCGCCACCCTCTAGCACTTTAACGCGACACTGACCACAAGAGCCACCGCCACCACAAGCCGATGAAATAAAAATACCTTCGTTTGATAATACGTTTAGTAATTTATCACCTGCTGGTGCATTAAAGCTTTTGTCTGGGTCTCCATTGACCTCAACTGAAATATCCCCTGTATTGACCAGTTTTGATTTTGCGAACAAAATCAATGCTGTTAATACCAATACAATCAGGGTAAACATCACGACACCTAGAATAATTATATCCATGAGTTCTTCTCACCCTTTATAGCTGAACACCAGAGAAGGACATGAAACCTAATGCCATCAACCCTGTGGTGACAAAAGTAACGCCTAATCCTTTCATACCTGCCGGTACATCCGCGTACTTCATTTTCTCACGGATAGAAGCCAACAATACGATGGCTAACATCCAACCAATTCCAGAGCCGAAACCATAAACAATAGACTCACTAAAGTTATAGTCACGTTGTGCCATAAATGACACACCACCGAAAATGGCGCAGTTAACGGTAATAAGAGGCAAGAAGATCCCTAATGCGTTATACAGCGCAGGGAAATAACGGTCTAAAATCATTTCTAGGATTTGTACCAGTGCCGCTATCACGCCAATGAAAGTGATAAAGTTTAAGAAACTTAAATCGACACCTTCCATTAACGCATTATCACGTAACACATAGTTGTAAACCAAGTTATTCAATGGCACAGAAAGACCTAGAACAACGGTAACAGCGATACCTAATCCAAATGCTGTTTTTACATTTTTAGATACAGCGAGGAATGTACACATCCCTAAGAAGAACGCGAGCGCCATATTCTCAATAAAAACAGCACGAACAAACAGGCTTATATAATGTTCCATGGCGATTAGTCCTCTTCAACCTGTGCAGGTTTTAATGTACGTAATCCCCAAATTAGCAAGCCAATAATAAAGAATGCACTTGGTGCTAACAGGAATAAACCGTTAGGCTGATACCAGCCACCATTCTGGATAGATTCCATCACGGTAATGCCAAATAATTTACCAGAACCGAAAAGTTCACGTAAAAATCCGACAAGGATCAAGATAGCGCCATACCCTAAGCCATTACCAATACCATCCATAAAACTTTCAATCGGTGGTGATTTCATTGCATAGGCTTCTGCTCGCCCCATAACAATACAGTTAGTAATGATAAGGCCAACGAAAACAGAAAGTTGCTTAGAGATTTCATACGCATAAGCTTGCAAAATTTGGTCAACAACGATAACTAATGAAGCAATAATCGCCATTTGAACAATAATACGAACGCTACTTGGTATGTAATTACGAATTAGTGAAATAAAGAAACTTGAGAATGCAGTAACCAGTGTTACAGCAATTGTCATCACGAATGCAGTTTCAAGTTTTGTTGTTACAGCCAGTGCAGAACACACACCCAATACCTGTAAAGCAATAGGGTTGTTATCTAACAATGGCCCAAGTAAAACGCGTTTAATTTCTTTTGTATCAGCCATTGATTTCTCCTTCACGTACTTTTTTCAGGAATGGGCCGAAACCTTTTTCACCTAACCAGAAGTCGAACATATGCTGGATGCCATTTGAGGTCAGTGTTGCACCAGAAAGTCCATCAATGCCATAAGGATTGCCAGAAGCAGCGCCACTACGCACAATCTTGATAGCAGGTACGCCTTCTTCATTGATTAGACGCTTACCTTTCCATTGTGCTTTCCACTGAGGATTGTCAACCTCACCACCTAAGCCTGGTGTTTCACCATGAGCATAATAAGTAATGCCTTGGGAGGTTACGCCATCAATATCAACCGCAATAAAGGCATACATCACAGACCATAAACCTGAACCATAAACAGGTAGTACGACTTCTGTTGTTTTACCTTGCTCATCAAGGACAAAATACACTTCAGCTGTATTTGAACGTCGACGAATTTTGGCCAAATCATCTGCTGGTGATAATGCAATTGAAGTATCATCACTACGTAATGCAGTATTTAAATCAAAATTGCCTTTACTATCAGTCAGTTCACCTGTCTGGAAATTAACAATTTTTGCTTTAATACGAGTGTTGTATACTTTCAGTACATCTGTCGCACTCATTTTAGGTACGAGCAGACCCGCAACATCAAGAATATTACGTTGTTTATCAAGAAGCTTTTGTTCTTCTTGTTTAGACTTCAGTCCAACAGCCGCTCCTGCTACTACCACGGAACACACTAGACATAGAATAAATACAACGAGGAACGTTCTTGCGACGCTATCTTTGTTTTTCTCTTTAGCCACGAGCTATTCTCCGCTTAATATTCGCCTGAACAACCACATAATCGAACAGTGGTGCAAATAAGTTTGCGAATAAGATTGCCAGCATCATACCTTCAGGGTAAGCCGGATTGACGACACGAATAAGCACAGCCATTACGCCAATCAAAATACCGTAAGCCCATTTACCTTTATCAGTAAACGATGCGGATACTGGATCTGTTGCCATAAACATCATACCGAAAGCAAAACCACCTAATACTAAGTGCCAGTGCCAAGGCATTGAGAAGAGAGGATTGGTGTCTGAACCGATAAAATTAAACAGGTATGACATTGCAATCATGCCTACCATTACCCCTGCAACGATACGCCATGAAGCGATACGAGCAAAGAGAATGACAGCACCACCAATTAAGATCATCAGTGTTGAAACTTCACCAATCGAACCTGGAATATATCCCAGGAAAGCATCCATCCAAGAGATAGGTTGTTGGGTAACTGTATTCAATAATGCGCTTTCGCCTGATACAGACCATTGTGACAATGGTGTTGCACCTGAGAAACCATCAGCAGCAGTCCAAACCAGATCACCTGAAATTTGAGCTGGATAAGCAAAGAACAGGAATGCACGACCTGCTAATGCTGGGTTCAAGAAGTTACGACCTGTACCACCAAAGATTTCTTTTGCGATAACAACACCAAACGTAATACCTAATGCAGCCTGCCAAAGTGGTAATGTTGGCGGTACGATCAAGGCAAATAAGATTGATGTAACAAAGAAGCCTTCGTTAATTTCATGGCCACGAATAAAGGCAAAAAGAACTTCCCAAAATCCACCAACCGCAAAAACCACAAGATAAATAGGTAAAAAGTAAGTTGCACCAAGTAGCATCTTACTTGCCCATCCAGCATCTGTAGTTAATGATGCGCCGAGGAATTCAGCAAGGCGATAATGCCAATCTGAAGCAATGATTTGCTGTAATTCAGCACCACTGTATAACTGATTAAGTGCAGGGATCGCTTGGTGACCGACATTATACATTCCCCAAAACATTGCTGGGAAAACGGCTAACCAAACCAAGATCATCATACGTTTTAGGTCAATAGTGTCACGAACATGACCACCATTACGCGTTACTGTGCCCGGTGTATAAAATACCGTGGTCACAGCTTCATAAAGTACGTACCATTTTGCTAATTTGCCACCGGGCTCAAAATGGTGCTCTACTTTTTCAAATAAATTTTTCAAACCCATGAGTTACCCTTCCTGCTCAATTTTGGTCAATACTTGGCGCAGTGCTGGGCCATACTCATATTTGCTTGGGCAAACATAAGTACATAATCCCAAATCTTCTTCATCCAATTCCAAACAACCTAATGCTTGTGAACTGTCTGTATCACCTACAACTAAATCACGTAATAAATGCGTTGCCATAATGTCTAACGGCATAACACGCTCATAGTTACCAATTGGTACCATTGAACGTTCGCCACCATTCATTGAGGTTGTAAAAGCAAAGCGTTTATTTTTTAGGAAGTGACCGATAGTTGTACGTGTGATAGAAAATTTATCGCTACCCGGCATACCCCAACCAAATAACTCTTTATCACGACCTTCTCGTAATACAGAAACTTGATTATGGAAACGACCTAAATAGTGATGAGCCTCATCAGATTTCCATCCCCATAATACAGAGCCAGAAATAATGCGGTTTTCATCATCAACTAATTGATCTTTGGTTAACTCATAGAGATCAGCCCCTAAACAAGTACGCACTAAACGCGGTGCTTTTACTTGAGGACCAGCTAATGCAACAACACGTTCAGTGTATAAAGAACCGGTTGTAAACAAGTAACCAATAGCAATCACATCTTGGTAATTTAAATGCCAAACCATTTTCTTAGCACTGACAGGTTCTAAGAAATGAATGTGAGTGCCTACCAACCCAGCTGGATGAGGTCCAGAAAATTGGTTATAACTAATTTGTCCGTCATTCAATTTTGCAGGCGATTTTTCGCCATGACAAACATAGACCTTTCCTTCAGTTAATCGGGTTAAAACAACAAGGCCATCATTAAATGCCTTCTCATTTTGCTCAATAATAACCATAGGATCGGCTGCAAGCGGATTGGTATCCATTGCAGAAACAAAAATGGCAACAGGTGTTGTACCTAAATGTGGAGTACGGCTATAAGGACGAGTCCTTAACGCAGTCCACATGCCCGATTTAACAAGGTTGCTTTCAACCTGTTCACGGGTTAAATCTGACAACGCAGCGCTATCATAGCGGTTGAAGGTGATTTCTTCGTTGCCATCAATTTCTATCACGATAGATTGGAACACACGGCGTTCACCGCGGTTAATTTCAACGACTTTACCACAAGCTGGGCTGGTGAAAACAACACCGGCATTCTTTTTATCTTCAAAAAGAATTTGCCCTTTTTTTACATGCTCACCTTCCGAAACCATCATAGAAGGACGCATACCGACATATTCTTCACCTAGCAGTGCTACGCGTTGAATCGCGGGTCCGTCTTCTATCACTTGGGCAGGCGCTCCTGCAATTGGGAGGTCGAGTCCTTTTTTAATTTTAATCATAAGATTTGCACAAGTTTATCAGTTAAACCCTAAGCTACAAATTCACCCCGAAAATGTAGCGACTCTGTAATAAAAACATCTTAAGGTGTTTTTGAACCTTAAGTTATTTATCTCCGATAATTGTTACTATTTTCTCTTATTCTGCCGACCTGAATTTTATCATCTCAGCCTAAACCTGTCTGACTATTCGAGTGATTTAGCTCAAGCAAATGGGAATATTATTTTGACTGAAACGTTAACAACTCGTATAAACCGAATTAAAATATCATCTTTCTCGACGATCGCTTAAATTTCACACAGAATATTTTGTAATAGAAAAGAAACCATCTCAGATTTTAATTTACAAATTTATTGCTTCATAGCAATCTACGATCTACTTTATCAACAAATTTTAAGCTATTTTTCTGATAAAACCATGACCAGTCACGCAAAACAACTAATCAGTTTTTTAACATTAATGTTAACTTCTTTATTAGTTAACGCTGAAAACAGTTCAAAATTTCTAATGGAACCTGTTAAAAAAAGCACAGGACGGCCTATCTATATTCAGATTTTCAAAGAAGAAAGCTTACTTGAACTTTATACAGAAAAATTAGATGGGCAATTAGAAAAAGTACGTACTTACCCTATTTGTAGCTATTCTGGTGGGTTAGGCCCTAAAAAATTTCAAGGTGATTTAAAAAGTCCAGAAGGCTTTTATCAGGTTAATTTTTCACAATTAAACCCGAATAGTCGATTTTACCGAGCTATCAATCTAGGATTTCCTAATCAATACGACAAATCAAAAGGATACACCGGGGATTTTTTAATGATCCATGGAGCGTGTAAATCGGTTGGTTGTTATGCAATGACAGATTCAGTTATGGATGAAATTTATCAGTATGCTGAACTAGCCCTAAAAAATGGACAATCAGTGATCAACATTCATATTTTCCCATTTAAAATGACTAACGAAAATATGAAGAAACATCACTATTCAACGGACATCGATTTCTGGCAACAACTTATGCCCGCCTATCAATATGTCGAAGAGCGCAAACAGATCCCTTCTGTTACTGTTAAGGATGGACGCTATCTTGTTAATAACACCTCAATTGTACCGAATCAACCCACCCTTAATTTATCACAAAATAGTGAAAGCAAATGGCTACAGGATACGCACACCACGATCAAATAACACAAACTCCCCCACAGGAATACGCTGCCAAGACTCATTTCCAGTAAGTGGTAATGTTGAAATAACAGAAACAACATCATCTGATTGTGTATGTTGCTGAAAATCAATTTCTACATCTTGATCAAGTAGTTTTGCTTTTCCAAAAGGCGCTTTTCGCGTGATCCAATGTAAATTTGTTGAACAATACGCCATAACAAATCGCCCATCAGATAACAGCATATTAAAAACCCCTTTTTGCCTTAATTGAGAGGCTAAAGTAGAAATAAAGCGAAACACAGCCAGCCAATTAGCAGGCGTTCGTTTATAACGCTCTTCAAGTTGATTTAAGATCCAGCAAAATGCTTTTTCACTGTCTGTTTGACCGATGGCTCTAAAGCGCCCTGTTTCAAGAGAATGATAGCCTTTTAATTGGCCATTATGTGCATAAGTCCAATTTTTACCCCATAATTCACGGGTAAAAGGATGCGTGTTCTCTAAAGAGACATTTCCTCGATTCGCCTGACGAATATGAGCAATGACAGCCTCAGATTTAATCGGATACTCTTGAACAAAGCGAGCGACAGGTGAAATAGCACTGGCTTGAGGATCTTTAAATGTGCGACACCCTAGTCCTTCGTAAAAGGTAATTCCCCAACCATCTTTATGAGGCCCTGTTTTGCCCCCTCTTGGAATTAACCCACTTAGACTAAAATTAATATCTGTCGGTACATTTGCACTCATGCCTAATAATTCACACATCGCTCACTCCTTCTTGTCGATGTTTATTGCTGATTTATAGCAATATCAATAACGACTTACTTTTCCATTTCTTTTTCAATTAATTGGATCAGAATATGGATAACTTTGATATGGATCTCTTGAATGCGATCAGCATAACCAAAATGAGGAACGCGAATTTCAATATCCGCTGTACCGTCCATTTTGCCACCGTCTTTGCCTGTTAGCGTAATGACTTTCATGCCTTTTTCACGCGCAGCACTAATCGCTTTAATAATATTGCCTGAATTACCTGAAGTTGAGATACCCAGCAGAACATCACCTTCTCTACCTACAGCTTCAACATAACGTGAAAATACATATTCATAGCCAAAATCATTACTCACACATGAAATATGGCTTACATCAGAAATCGCAATGGCAGGATAACCAGGACGATTTTCACGGTAACGCCCTGTCAGCTCTTCAGCAAAATGCATTGCGTCACAATGAGAACCACCATTACCACAAGATAATACTTTGCCACCAGCTTTAAAAGAATCTGCTAATAATACAGCTGCTTTTTGAATAGCTTCAATGTTTGCATCATCTTGAAGAAAGCGAGAAAGAGTATCTGCTGCTTCTGTTAACTCACCACGGATAAGATCTTGGTACATAGGATTTTTACTCCAGAAAGGGTAATCGAAATTTTCTGTTTCTCAGTGTAACGGATTCAATGTCATGAAAGAAGATACTCATTACCGACAAATGCTAACTTCTCTCATTTACGAATAATTTGTGAGCTATATTGTAATTAGAATGTAAATATATTGATAAAAGTTGGTGACTAGATTAGATCTAAATAACAAACAACAGGTCTGACCTCCGATCTCTTGCTAAATACAGGAGTTTATTATGACACTACTCAGTATTGCACTTTTCATTATTCTTATAGGCATACTTAGTTATCGCAAATTTGGTATTGCGGTAAGTAGCCTTGTTCTCATTGCTTACACTTTTGTAATGGGTCTAGCTAATATTTGGAGTTACTGGCTACTCCTCCCCGTTGCATTGGTTTTATTACCCTTTACACTTCCGTCTATTCGTAAAGCCTATATTTCAGCTCCTGCACTTAAAGCATTTCAAAAAGTCATGCCTTCTATGTCTAAAACAGAACAAGAAGCCATTGATGCAGGTACAACATGGTGGGAAGGTGAGCTTTTCCGTGGCGCTCCTGATTGGAAGCAATTGCATAATTATCCCAAACCACAACTCACCGCTGAAGAGCAAGCGTTCCTTGATGGCCCAGTAGAAGAAGTTTGTCGTATGACAAATGACTTTGAAATCACTCATGAGTTGGCTGACTTACCACCTGAAATCTGGCAGTACCTAAAAGATAATCGCTTCTTTGCGATGATCATTAAAAAGGAGTACGGCGGATTAGAGTTTTCTGCCTATGCACAATCCCGTGTATTGCAAAAACTGGCTGGGGTATCTGGTATTTTAGCCATCACTGTTGGCGTACCTAACTCTTTAGGCCCTGGTGAACTTCTTCAGCATTATGGCACCGATGAGCAGAAAAAACGCTATTTGCCTGGTTTAGCCAAGGGAGATGAAATCCCTTGCTTTGCTTTAACCAGTCCTGAAGCTGGCTCTGATGCAGGTGCGATCCCAGACAGTGGTGTCGTTTGCATGGGAGAATGGCAAGGAGAGCAAATATTAGGTATTCGCTTAAATTGGAATAAACGCTATATCACCCTTGCACCTATCGCAACCGTATTAGGACTAGCGTTTAAATTGCGTGATCCTGAACATCTTTTAAGTAACGATGAAAATCCTGGCATTACCTGTGCATTAATTCCCACCGATGTAAAAGGCGTTGAAATTGGCCATCGCCACTTCCCATTAAACGTTCCGTTTATGAATGGGCCTACTCGCGGTAAAGATGTTTTTGTTCCTATTGATTACATTATTGGTGGGCCAAAAATGGCAGGGCAAGGCTGGAGAATGCTGGTGGAGTGCCTTTCTGTTGGTCGTGGCATTACTCTACCTTCAAACTCTACCGGTGGATTAAAAAGTGTGGCTATGGCAACCGGCGCTTATTCTCGTGTACGCCGTCAGTTCAAAATTCCTATTGGTAAAATGGAAGGTATCGAAGAGCCATTAGCGCGTCTGGCTGGTAATGCTTATCTTTTAGATGCTGCCACAACCTTAATTACCACGGGTATTATGTTAGGGGAAAAACCTGCCGTTTTATCTGCTATCGTCAAATACCATTGTACTCATAGAGCGCAACGTGGCGTTATTGATGCAATGGATATTGTTGGTGGTAAAGGGATCTGCCTTGGAACTTCAAACTTTGTTGCCCGTTCTTATCAAGGTTCGCCTATTGCGATCACCGTTGAAGGTGCCAATATTTTAACACGTAGTATGATCATTTATGGTCAAGGTGCTATTCGTTGCCATCCTTATGTGTTAGATGAAATTGCTGCAGCACGTGATAGCAATCTACATGATTTTGACCGAGCCTTATTTGGCCATATTGGGCATGTTGCAAGTAACACCTTACGAAGCATTTGGTTAGGTATCACTAATGGCCGTTTAAGTACATCACCAACCAATGATGAAACACGTCGTTACTATCAGCAAATTAACCGCCTTAGTGCCAATATGGCTTTATTATCTGATGTTTCAATGGGTGTTTTAGGTGGAAGTTTAAAACGTCGTGAGCGTATTTCTGCTCGTTTGGGTGATATTTTAAGCCATATCTTCCTCGCTTCTGCGGTCTTAAAACGCTATGAAGATGAAGGTCGTCATACTGCCGATTTACCATTAGTACATTGGAGTGTGAAAGAGTGTCTATACCAAGCTGAAAATGCAATTGATGAACTGTTACGTAATTTCCCGAGCCGAATGATTGCAGGTAGTATGCGCGCTATTATTTTCCCTCTTGGTAAAGCGCAAAAACTGCCATCCGATAAACTAGACAGTAAAGTGGCTCAAATTATTCAACAACCATCTGAAACTCGCGATCGTATTGGTAGAGGCCAATTCTTAACACCTTGTGAACACAATCCACATGGTTTAATGGAAGAAGCGTTGCTTGATATTTTGGCAGCAGAACCTATTTTCGACCGTATTTGTCGCCTCTACGAGAAAAAATTCAGTTTTACTCAATTAGATAAGTTAGCAGATAAAGCGTTAGCGGATAAACGAGTGACTCCAGAAGAGGCTGATATTTTACGTAAAGCTGAACAAAGTCGCTTACGGAGTATCAATGTTGATGAGTTTGACTTTGATGCACTGGCGGTCCCCGCAAAAAAGCCTAAAACGAGTAATACCAAAACAGACAAAGCAGCCTAGTTTATTTATATAAGGGCACATCATCCGCCCAATAAAACAAAACACCTCATAACTAATTAAGTCATGAGGTGTTTTTATTTCAATCAAAGTGGGCTAATAAAAACGATTAATTAGAGATCCAACTCCAACGCTAATAATTCTTCTATGGTTTGGCGGCGTCGAATTAATCGAGAAGTCCCTTTTGTTATTAATACTTCCGGAATAAGAGGACGACTATTATAATTAGATGACATTGAAGCGCCGTAAGCCCCTGTATCATGAATAATTATGTAATCACCCACTTGAGTTTGAGGTAATAAACGAGGGGTAACAGTGCCACCTTCCTGCTGAGTAAAAACATCACCCGATTCACACAGCGGGCCTGCCACGATCGTCTCTTGTAATTCTGTCATTGGCTTTATTTGCCCATGATTATCTAAAACTGAAATTTGATGGTAACTTCCATACATCGCAGGACGCATTAAATCACTAAATCCGGCATCCACCAGCACATAGTGACGACTTCCCATCGATTTAACCGCCCTCACTTGAGAAACTAATACACCAGACTCAGCCACTAAGAAACGCCCCGGCTCGATTTCAAGCTCAATATCATGACCAAGATGTTGTGCAATACGTTGACGTGCTTTATCCCATAACGAAAAGTAGTGGGTTAAATCGACTGTTACATCACCTTCTTGATATGGCGTTGATAATCCTCCACCTGCTGAAATAGCATTAATATCAACTTTAGAGGTAAGCACTTGCTCAACCATTGCATCACATACACTAGCGAGATGTTGATAATCAACACCAGAACCAATATGCATATGAAAACCAACTAAAGTTAGGTTGTATTGTTGGATCACAGATAATGCTTCAGGGACATCATCGAACCAAATACCATGTTTACTATTTTCACCCCCTGTATTGGTTTTTTGGCTATGCCCATGACCAAATCCAGGGTTAACTCTTATCCAAACAGCATGCCCTTGATTGCGTTCACCTAATTGACGAAGCATATCAATAGAACCTGCATTAACAGGAATATCTAACTCAATAACACGCTCAATAGTTCTTTCATCCAATAAATCAGCAGTAAAGACAATCTCGCTTTTTTCTCTACCACCTTGATAGCCTGCCACTAAAGCACGTTCGATTTCACCTAATGAAACCGAGTCTACTTTTACACCCTGCGCTTTCATTAAACGTAAGATATGAATGTTTGAGCAAGCCTTTTGAGCAAAGCGGACCACATCAAACGATTTTAGTTGAGCAATACGTTCAGAAATTGTATCGCCTTGATAAATCCATAATGGCGTTCCATACGTTTGTGCGAGTTGATATTGAGCCATAGTGATTGATGTTGTCATAATATTTACTCATAAAAGTCACAGATGAATAAAATGATTATTAATTAACTTGAAAAGGAATAAAAATATCAAATAAGCTACACTCTATTCATTTTTGATATAGGAATAATAAATGAAAGCTCCTTTTAACTGGCGACATATTGAGATATTTCATGCTGTAATGACGACACAAAATCTCACTGAAGCGGCTGAATTACTGAAAACTTCGCAACCTACTGTAAGTCGAGAATTATCACGTCTTGAACATCTATTATCATTTAAGTTATTTGACAGGATAAAAGGCCGACTTCAACCCACGGCAGAAGGATTACGCTTTTTTGAAGAAGTACAACGCTCTTATTATGGTTTAGATAGGATCATTAATGTTGCTGAAAGTATTCGTCATTTTCGACAAGCTGAACTAAATATCACTTGTTTACCTGCATTCGCTCAATCATTGCTACCTTCCATTTGTCGTCAATTTATTGATCAACATCCTGATGTCAATTTAACTATCGTTCCTCAAGAATCACCATTATTAGAAGAGTGGCTATCTGCTCAACATTATGATTTGGGCTTAACAGAACACACGCAAACACCAGCAGGAACTCAACAAGAAACACTGTTAACACTCAATGAAGTTGCCGTTTTACCTAAGTCACATCCATTGTGTCAAAAAGCATTGTTACACCCGTCTGATTTTCAGAACGAGCGCTTTATCAGCTTATCTGTTAATGATCCTTATCGACAGCTCATTGATGCCGTTTTTATTCAAGAAGGAATAACGCGACAATTAATCATGGAAACACAAAGTGCTGCATCTATTTGCGCCATGGTCAGTGAAAATATCGGTATTTCAATTGTTAATCCTATTACTGCTCTTGATTACCTCAATAAAACACTTTGTATTCGCCCTTTAAGCTTTACAATCCCCTTTACTATAAGTTTAATTTGCCCATCTCATCGACCATCATCACAACTGGTTTCCTATTTTATTGATGTAATGAAAAGTACATTAGCGAATTACCCTGAACGCTTAAAGCTCGCTTTTACCCGATAAACCAAGCCAATGCGGAGAGGATGAAAACCATTCAACAAGAAAATCGAGCAATACACGTACTGCTGCTGGCATATTTTGCCGACTCGCTAAAACAGCATAAATCCCCATAGGTTGAGCTTGATAGTCAGCTAAAACGTGTTCTAACTCTCCACTTTCAAGATAAGGTTTTGCTGAATAATAAGGCTGTAATGATATCCCTGCTCCTTTTAATGTGGCTTGCAATAAAACAACGGATTCATTGGCACTCAAATTACCACCAACGGGCACAGAATAACGTTTATCCTCTAAATTGAACTCCCATAAACTACGCCCAAAAAAACGATAAGTTAAACACTGATGTTGAGCGAGATCATCCGGTGTTTTCGGTATTCCTTTTTTTACTAAATAATCTTTGTGAGCACATACTACAGAAAGGCATGTTGCCAGCGGTCGTGCAATTAAATTAGGCTCAAGATGATTAGTAATACGCAAAGCAATATCAATGCGCTCTTCCACCAAATTCACCGTTTGATTAGTAATTTGTAAATCGACGGCAATTAAAGGGTAACGTTGCATAAACTCACAGATAGCAACAGATAAAATGCTATTTGCTAACGATTGTGAACTGGTTATACGAACAAGCCCACTAATTTGATGGCGCTCCTTAGGAATATTGGCGGGGATACGTTCTGCCATTTCTAATAATTGTAAGCTCTGTTCATAAACCATCTCACCAACAGATGTTAAGCTCTGTTTACGTGTCGTTCTATGTAATAAACGAACACCCGCCCATTCCTCCATTTCATTTAAATAACGAGTTACCATGGCTCTAGACATACCTAGATAATCAGCAGCTTTTATCATGCTACCTTGCTTTACAATGGTCACAAAAACTTCTGATGCTTTTATTTTATCCATTTTATTTGCTCGATTTACGCAACAATTAATTGCCTGAAATGGGGTTTTTCTCTTGTTTTATGCAACATATTATAGTCAGCAACAACATTATGGAGAAAACAAAAGATGAAAAAATTACTTCCTTTAACACTTGCAACAACCGCCTTCTTCGCAACGTCAGCACTAGCCACTGAATTAACATTAGATATCTATAATCCTGGAGAGGCGAGTGTTTTCCCTGTTTCTTCTGAAATTATTTATGGTGATAAAGATGCTGTTTTAATTGATGCACAATTTCAAAAAAATGATGCACAAGCCTTAGTTGATAAGATCAAAGCTTCTGGAAAAAACCTGACTTATATCTATATCAGCCATTCAGATCCTGATTTTTATTTTGGATTAGATGTTATTACTGATGCGTTTCCAAATGCTAAAGTAATTGCAACTGCACCCACAATCAATGCTATCAACGAAACCCAAGCAGGAAAACTTGCCTACTGGGGGCCAGTACTTAAAGAAAATGCCCCTAAAAAAATCATCATTCCTGAAGTGGTAACAGGCGATAGTTTTTCTATTGAAGGAGAGACTATTTCTATCAAAGGATTAGATAGTCAATCTCCAGATAGAACATATCTTTATGTTCCAAAACTGAATGCAGTGATGGGGGGAGTTTTAGTTTCTGAAAATATTCATGTCTGGTTAGCAGATACTCAAACTGTTGCAGAGCGCCAACATTGGGTTAAAGCATTGCAACAAATAAAATCACTCTCACCAAAAACCGTTATTCCAGGTCACTATTTACCTGAAGCAACATATAGTCTACAAGCAGTTGACTTTACGATGAATTACCTAATTGAGGCTGAGAAAAATCTTGAAAAGACAAAAAATTCAGATGAATTTATTGCAGTGATGGAAAAAACTCATCAGAATTTAGCAGATAAATCAAGCCTAGAGCTCAGTGCAAAAGTACTTAAAGGAGAGATGCAATGGCCTCAGTAACAAGCAGTACAGGTAATACTCAAAGTACTAAAATATTGCACTATGTTTATGATCCTCTTTGTGGTTGGTGTTATGGCATTGCTCCCTTAATTGAAGTAGTGAGCAATATATTTCCTGATGCTATCAGGTTACATGGTGGTGGTTTGTTTACACCAGCAAGAGCCGTAACTGGTGGTCAATCATGGAAAGAACACGTCACACCAATTGATGAACGTATTAGCCAGTTATCAGGTCAAGTTTTTAGTCATGCATACCGTGACGCTCTTGGTAACACAGAAATGGTACTAAACTCTTTGTTACCTATTTCAGCTATTCTTGTCGCTCAAATAATGGGAAAACGTGACGTTTATTTATTAAAAGCATTACAAGAAGCCTATTACCTTGACGGCCTAAATATCAGTGATAAAAACACACTGTTATTTATTGTGAAAAAACTAGGCTTTGATGTTGAACAGTTTGCATTTTTACTGTCTGAAATTAATGAAGCACAAACTCAACAACATTTAAGTCAAACACAGCAATTAATGAGTCAAGTTAATGGTCGTGGTTTTCCGACGCTATTTATTGAAGATGCACAAGGTTATCATCTAATACCAGTTGAAAAATATTTAGGTGATACAAAACGCTGGCAACAATTTATAACAGGAAATCTATAACCGATTTTACAGTGTGCTGATTTATTTACGTATTTCTGCACACTACCTTCTTTATTATTCAAGACATTACCCATTTTAAATATTGTAAATATAAAATTATCAATAAACTAAAAATAGAAACTAAGCACCATTAGTGTCGAAAAAGATAAACAAGAGCCAAATGCGACTTTGTTTAAATATTCTTTTGTGGTTATTAATACTATGCAATACACACAAAGCCCTAACAAAGAAGCACCTAAAAGAATATAAGGTAATTTTTCAAACCCACACCATGCGCCGATTGCACCAAACAATTTCACATCACCAAAACCCAATACACATTTTTGATAAATAAAATATCCCCATAAATAAACACCATAAAAAAGCCCTGATCCCATTAAAAAACCATAAAAAGCATGATGAAAAATAGCCAGTCCATATGTAGTGTAATTTATTGATAACCCTAAAAATAACAACCAAAAAGTTAAATCATTAGGCAGCAAGAAATAGTCAGCATCAAAAACAGAAAGCGTTAATAAATAAAAAGTTAACATTGAAAATATTATCAATAAAGATAATGAATTAATTGCAGTCACCCAATAAAGAAAAATAACAAAATAACTAAAAATAAGCTGATAACGCCGAGATTTAGGTAACAAAGATAATAATGAATAAAATGTACAAATTTTAATTGCCATGAAAAAACAACTAAGAAAAGAGAGCAAGAAATCACGTTTAAAGAGAAAACCAATAAAGCTCATAAATATCAATCCTTTGTTTTTCAAAACTCCTATTAGCTAACTGTATAAGAGAATAAATCGAACACCGAGAATTTCTTTTATGATCACCCTAAAAACATGAAATTTTGAGACAAAACTCGCAAGAAAATTCACGCTATAATAACGACAAAAGCAAAGTGATAACTTGCATGCCATAATGTCATGCGTATGATGCATATCACATATTTTATTTATCACGGTTAACCATCTTTTACGTAAGGGTTTCACGTTATGCGTATTCCTCGCATTTATCATCCAGAACCACTCACAACAGGCACGCAAACAACATTAGATGACGAAGCATCTAATCATGTTGGGCGTGTATTAAGAATGTCTACAGGACAAAAACTGGCATTGTTTGATGGTTCAAACCAAGTGTTTGATGCTGAAATCATTGAAAGCACAAAAAAATCAGTCACAGTGCAAGTAAATGAAGGCATTGTTGATGATAAAGAATCCCCTCTCGATCTCCATTTAGGGCAAGTATTGTCTAGAGGTGAGAAAATGGAGTTTACTATTCAAAAATCAGTAGAGCTAGGTGTAAATACAATTACACCACTGATCTCAGAACGCTGCGGTGTTAAACTAGATCCAAGCCGTTTAGAGAAAAAACATCAACAATGGCAAAAAATTATTATCTCGGCATGTGAACAGTGTGGTAGAAATACGCTTCCACAATTGATGCCAGTGATGTCATTAGAAGAATGGTGCGCTCAAAATGATGATAGTTTAAAACTCAATTTACACCCTAGAGCAAACCAAAGTATTAATACCTTACCCTTACCTGTTAAAAAAGTGCGCTTATTGATTGGCCCTGAAGGTGGGCTTTCCCCCGAAGAAATTGCCATGACAGCAGAGCACCATTTTACTGATATTTTATTAGGTCCTCGTGTATTAAGAACTGAAACAACAGCGCTCACCGCAATCACCGCTTTGCAGGTTCGGTTCGGCGATCTGGGATAAAGGAGAAGTAATGATTAAATTAGGTATTGTGATGGATCCAATTTCATCCATCAAAATCAAAAAAGACACCAGCTTTGCCATGCTATTAGAAGCACAGCGCCGTGGTTGGGAAATTCATTATATGGAAATGAACGATCTTTACCTACACCAAGGTGAAGCACGCGCTCATACTCGTTTACTCAGCGTAGAAGAAAACCCAGAAAAATGGTTTGAATTTGGCCAAGAGCAGGATATTGCTTTAGGTGAACTTGATACTATTTTAATGCGTAAAGATCCGCCTTTTGATACCGAGTTCATCTACGCAACCTATATTTTAGAGCGCGCAGAAGATATGGGAACACTCATTGTTAATAAGCCACAAAGCTTGCGTGACTGTAACGAAAAACTCTTTACAGCATGGTTCCCTACTTTAACACCAGATACTTTAGTTACCCGTGAAGCTAAACATTTACGTGCCTTTCATGAAAAACATGGTGATGTGATCTTCAAACCATTAGACGGTATGGGTGGCGCATCTATTTTCCGCTTGAAAAAAGACGATCCTAACGTAGGTGTTATTATCGAAACGCTCACAGACCATGGTCATCGTTTCTGTATGGCGCAAAACTTCTTACCTGAAATTGTTGATGGTGATAAGCGCATTCTTGTTGTAGACGGCGAACCTGTACCTTATTGCTTAGCACGTATTCCTGCAAAAGGGGAAACTCGTGGCAATTTAGCTGCTGGTGGTCGCGGTGAAGCTCGTCCATTAACAGAAAGTGATTGGGCAATTGCACGTCAAGTCGCACCTATCCTTAAGCAAAAAGGCCTTATTTTTGTAGGCTTAGATGTTATTGGCGATCGCTTGACTGAAATTAACGTCACAAGCCCAACTTGTGCGCGTGAAATTGAAGCCGCTTATCCTGATGTGTCTGTAACAGGTATGCTAATGGATGCAATTGAAGTACGCCTAAACAAGAAAAACTAACTTTTAATCACTCTCGCTAAAGGGTTTAAAAGTCTGAACCTAGCCCCTACATATAAATAAGTGGTGTACATTAAGAAATACAATGTATAAAAGGGCTAGGTTTTTTACTAAAAATGATCAGGGAACAGTATTACTATTATGAATTTACTTAACCATTTTCTTATTGCTATGCCTTCATTGAGCGATCCGTTATTTGAGCGTTCGGTCGTCTATGTTTGCGAACATAATGAAAACGGTGCGATGGGCTTAATTATTAATAAACCTATCGAAGATATCTCAGTGGAAGGCGTATTAGATCAACTGGAAATTTTTTCAACAGACAGAGATGAAGCGATTAGCTTACAAAAACCTGTGATGTCAGGAGGCCCAGTTGCAGAAGAGCATGGTTTTATCTTACATACTCCGATGTCAGGTTTTAGCTCTAGCATAAAAATCAGTGATAGCACCATGATCACAACATCTAAAGATGTATTAGAAACCTTAGGCACAGCAAGACAACCAGAAAAAACATTGGTCTCTTTAGGTTATTCCAGTTGGGAACAAGGCCAATTAGAAAAAGAGATTTTAGAAAATAGTTGGCTTACAGTTGAAGCATCGCCTCAAATTATTTTTGATACCCCCATTGCTGAACGTTGGCATAAAGCTGCTGAATTAATTGGGATTAATATCCATACTATTTCACCTATAGCGGGTCACGCATAATGTCAAACAGAACTGTAATGGGCTTTGATTTTGGCACTAAAAGTATTGGTGCAGCTATTGGTCAAGAAGTCACAGGAACTGCTAGACCTTTAGCTTCATTTAAAGCCAAAGACGGCATTCCTGATTGGTCTCAGATCGAAAAAATCATAAAAGAATGGCAACCTGATTTAGTCATTGTGGGTTTACCTCTTAATATGGATGGCACGGAACAATTAGTCACAACACAAGCTAAAAAGTTTGCAAATCGCCTCCATGGTCGATTTGGTGTACAAATTGCCTTACATGATGAACGCCTTAGTACCGTTGAGGCTCGTGCTCACCTTTTTGAGCGTGGTGGTTATCGTTCATTAGATAAAGGCAGTGTGGATGCAACATCTGCCGTTATTATTCTTGAAAGCTGGTTTGAACAGCAATGCTAACAAATACCAGTCATGTAAAACGACTATTCTTATTAATCTCGCTCTTAATCAATTAATCTCGTTGAATTAATCCTTCATGTTGACGTTGTTGGCGACTTAACATGAAGGTTTGCATGCCATATTCACTACCCGTTTGCATCAATGTTGTTACTTGGTGATATTTCCCTTCTCTAATAAGATGCGAAATGCCCTGCGTAACCTGCATTATTTCAAATAATGCCACCCGCCCACCGTCAGTTGAAGGTACCAACTCTTGTGAAATTATCGCCCTCAAACTGCATGCTAATTGTGATGAAATCCATTGACGCTCATTACCTGCAAATACGTTAGTAACACGTTCAAGTGTTTGTGTTGCACCTTGAGTATGCAAAGTAGCTAGAACTAAATGCCCTGTTTCGGCTGCGGTTAATGCTAACTTAATGCTTTGTGCATCTCTTAACTCCCCTAGCATAATAACGTCTGGATCTTGACGTAAAGCCCCCTTTATTGCACTTGCGCTATTTTGCACATCGCGCCCAACCTCTCGTTGCTGAACAACACTTTGTTTATTGCTATGTATAAATTCGATTGGATCTTCTAATGTCAAAATATGCTGACGTTGATATTGATTTAAATGATTGATCATCGCGGCTAATGTCGATGATTTGCCACTGCCTGTAGCCCCAGTAACTAAAATAAGCCCATGAGAATAGTTATCTAATAATGTTGAAACCGACTTGGGTACTCGAAGTTTATCTAAAGAAGGGATTTGTGTTTCAATTATTCTTAATACTGCTGAAACACCTTTTTGTTGGCGAAACAAATTAATACGAAGTCGTTGCCCACAAGGCAACGTAAGTGCTGCATCAATCTGACCTTCATTCTCAAAAGTTTGCTTTTGGGTATCATTCAAAAAAGGCCTGAACCACGCAAGTAGACTATCGGATGTGATAGGTTTACATTGATTTTGTTGATAAAGTATTCCATTGATCCGTAATCGTGGTACATCGCCACAACAAAGATGCAGATCAGAGGCGTTATGCTTTACACTATACGCAATTAAATTTTCCATTTTCATCTTATTATCTCCTGAGTTGCCATGAATACTATTAAACAGAATCTCGTCAATGTCAGGTCTCACATTGACACAGCAGCGCAGAAATGCGGCCGTTCTTCAGAAGAAATAACACTACTTGCAGTGAGTAAGACAAAACCTGCGAGTGACATCGAAAAAGCAATAGCATGTGGACAAACTGAGTTTGGTGAAAACTATGTCCAAGAAGGTGTTGATAAAATCCATTATTTTGCCGATAACCACGCTTTAGTTTGGCACTTTATCGGTCCTCTACAGTCAAATAAAACGCGCCTTGTTGCTGAAAATTTTGATTGGTGCCATACCATTGATAGATTAAAAATCGCTCAAAGATTAAGTGACCAACGTCCTGACTCATTGCCACCATTAAATGTCCTTATTCAAATCAATATTAGCGATGAAAACAGTAAATCTGGTATTAATCTGACTGAACTTGATGGGCTAGCAGCACAAATTTCTATTCTTTCAGGCATTAAATTACGCGGATTAATGGCGATCCCTGCACCTGAAAGCAATTATGACAAACAAGTTGAAGTGTTAGAAAAAATGCATCTCGCATTTAAACAATTACAATCTCAATATCCCAACATAGATACATTATCTATGGGAATGACAAGTGATATGGAAGCGGCTATTGCTTGTGGTTCAACACTCGTTCGTATTGGAACAGCAATTTTTGGCGCAAGAGATTACGCGACTAAGTAAAAATAGAGGTTTATATGGAACATCGTAACATCGCATTTATTGGCGCTGGAAATATGGCTCAAGCCATTATTGCGGGATTGGTTCAAGGTGGATATCCAGCAAATAAAATTACCGTCAGCTCACCTTCAGCCATTCGCCGTGAACCACTAGAGAAAGAGTTCGGTATTCATAGTACTAATGACAATATTGATGCAGTTCAGAAAGCAGATGTTATTGTATTGGCAGTAAAGCCACAAATGATGGAAGAAGTTTGTAAGCCCTTACAAAATATCGATATGAGTAAAAAGTTAGTCCTCACTATCGCAGCAGGCATTCCTGCTACACGATATAACGACTATTTCGCAACTCAATTACAACTCGTTCGTATTATGCCAAATACTCCTTCACTGGTAGGTAAAGGCTTAAGTGGTATGTTCGCGCACAATTCACTTTCATCTCAAGATAAACAGTTTGCTGATGAATTAATGAAAAGTGTCGGAACAACCGTTTGGGTAGAGCAAGAATCTGCCATCAATGATATTATCGCCGTTGCTGGTAGTGCACCTGCTTATTTCTTCTTGTTTATGGAATCAATGCAACAAGAAGCTGAACGTTTAGGTTTTTCACCTGATGTAGCAAGAGCCATCGTGCAACAAGCGGCAAGTGGTTCTACTGCCTTAGCTGAAAAACAACATATGCTACCTTTCTCAACTTTACGCGAGCAGGTAACATCAAAAGGTGGAACGACAGCGGCTGCACTTATGCAGTTTTATGAAGGTAAATTACCTGAAAATGTCGCTTCTGCCATGCAAGCTGCGATTAAACGCGCGCAAGAAATGGAAAAACTATTTTAATTTCATCAGGGCCAACTAATGAATTTTTTAAATTTCGTCATTCTGACTCTTCTTCAACTCTACACATCCGTACTTCTACTACGTGTCTGGATGCAATGTGTCAGAGCTGATTTTTATAATCCTTTCTCACAATTTATCGTCAAGATCACACAGCCAATTGTTCGCCCATTAAGAAGTGTTATCCCTTCTATTGGCCCTATTGATACCGCTTCAGTCTTATTAGCCTATATATTAATTCTGCTTGGTATTATTATTCCATCTTACTTATCAGGAACATCTATTCCTTTCTCTTTAATGTTCCCATTTGCCTTTATTGAACTGCTCACAGCAGCAGGTAAGATGATTTTCTGGTTGATCATTATCCGCGCAATCCTTAGTTGGGTAAGCCAAGGTCGCAATCCAATTGATCATCTTTTATTTCAATTAACAGAACCTTTAATGGCTCCTATTCGTCGTGTCATTCCGGCAATGGGTGGTTTAGATTTCTCTGCAATGATTGTTATTCTTGTGCTTTACGCCCTGAATTATCTGCGTGTAGATGTTTTACAATGGCTACTTAGCGTAACGCTTTACTAAGGATAACACTCATGCAAAAAGTAGTTCTCGCAACAGGAAATCCGGGAAAGGTCAAAGAGCTAGCCTCTTTGCTTTCTGATTTTGGTTTAGATATTGTTGCTCAAACAGAGCTTGGTGTTGATTCTGTTGAAGAAACGGGCCTAACTTTTGTTGAAAATGCACTGATTAAAGCGCGTCATGCAGCAAAAGTGACTGGTTTACCTGCAATTGCCGATGACTCAGGTATTTCGGTTGATGCATTAGGAGGCGCTCCAGGGATTTACTCAGCGCGCTATGCGGGTGTGGATGCAAGCGATCAGCAAAATCTGGATAAATTGCTTGATGCAATGAAAGAAATACCTGCTGAAAAACGCCAAGCACAATTTAATTGTGTATTAGTTTATATGCGCCATGAGAACGATCCAACTCCTCTGATTTTCCACGGTATTTGGCATGGTGTATTAAGTAAAGAAATGCACGGTGAAGGTGGATTTGGCTACGATCCTATTTTCTTTGTTCCAGAGTTAAATTGCACTGCAGCGCAATTAACTAAAGAGCAAAAAAATCAGCATTCGCATCGTGGTAAAGCACTTAAATTAATGTTGGATGCCCTTAAGAATGCTTAAGTTGCCCCCATTAAGTCTATACATTCATATTCCTTGGTGCGTACAAAAATGCCCTTATTGTGATTTCAATTCACACACACTAAAAGGTGAAGTACCGCATCAGGAATATGTGCAACATTTACTCAATGATTTAGATGCTGATCTTATTCATGTTGGTTCTCGTGAAGTTCAAACGATATTTATTGGTGGTGGAACACCGAGTTTATTAAGTGCTGAATCAATGGCTGATTTGCTTTATGGCGTTAAAGAACGCCTAGCTGTTAGCCCGAATGCAGAAATTACCATGGAAGCGAATCCGGGAACCGTAGAAGCTGAGCGCTTTGCCGGATTCCAACGTGCTGGCGTAAATCGTATTTCTATTGGTGTGCAAAGTTTTGGTAATGATAAACTTATTCGCTTAGGGCGCATTCATGATGCAGATGAAGCTAAAAATGCAGCTCGTTTAGCCAAAGAATTAGGCTTACGTAGCTTTAATTTAGATTTAATGCATGGATTACCAGACCAATCATTATCTCAAGCGCTTTCGGATTTACAGCAAGCAATAGAATTATCCCCACCACATTTGTCTTGGTATCAATTAACCATTGAACCCAACACACAATTTGGTTCCCGTCCGCCTAAATTACCTGACGACGATATGTTGTGGGATATTTTCTCAGAAGGCGATAAATTATTGACAGCCGCAGGCTATCAACAATATGAAACATCAGCATATTGCAAACCGGGCTTTCAATGCGAGCACAACTTAAACTATTGGCGTTTTGGCGATTATTTAGGTATTGGTTGTGGTGCTCATGGGAAAATAAGCTTTGAAGATGGTCGCATCATGCGAACAGTAAAAACCAAGCACCCTAAAGGTTTTATGGAAGGCCGTTATCTCGACCAACAACATTTTGTTGATAATGATGATCGTCCATTTGAATTTTTTATGAACCGTTTTCGTCTATTAGAAGCATTTCCAAGACAAGATTTCAGCGATTATACGGGGCTTTCTGAAGAAGTTATTCGCCATCAAATAGACGAAGCTTTGGCTTTAGGTTATATCAGTGAAACAGACACTCACTGGCAAATTACACCTCATGGCAAACTGTTTCTCAACTCATTGCTTGAACTATTTCTTTAATATTGCTGATTTCAAATAGCTAGCTTAAAAAAATGCCCATACTGTTATTCTCAGTTGGGCATTTCTCTTTAATAACAAAGCTTAAAGATTAATCAATTAAAGCGCATTCTCTACGGCTTCAATTTGTTTAGTTAAGCTATCTAAACCACCACCAGAGAGATACCAAAGATCAGCCTGCAGATAAACAATACCGCCGTTTTTATAGGCTGAAGTTGTTTTTATAGCGTCATCTTCAAATGTGGTTTGTTCTAATTTACCCGCGCCAATCGCTTCGCTACGATCCACAATAAAAATAACATCTGGATTAGCTTTTGCGATCATTTCTGAGGTAACTATGCGACGTTTACCTTTATCTTCCTCTGCAACAGGTGGTAATTCGGCCCTTTTTGCTTTAACAACATCATAAACAACGCTTTGATTATTAGGCATTAAATTGCCGGCGTTATGCATCAACACTAATACTTTTTTATCAGATCCAGTGGCTTTTTTCTGAGCTTGCTCAATAACGGCATTTAATTTAGCAATTTGTTCTTGAGTCGCTTGCTGTTTATCAAATAACTCACCTAATAATTTGATATTAGACTCAACTGAATTGAGATAATTAGCGCTATTAGTCCCTAAATTAACAGTAGGTGCAATTTTAGCTAAGGCTTCATAAGATGCGCCTTGGCGCCCCGTAATAATGATTAAATCAGGTTTAATTTCAGCTAGTTTTTCTAAATCAGGCGCTTTCATGCCACCGACATTAGCAACGTTACTTGCAATACTACCTTTAATATAAGCAGGAGCATTACCTAACGGTAACCCAACCACTTTATCGGCTAAACCTAACTGAACTAAAGAATCATAGAGACCAAAATCAAAAAGAACCACTTTTGATGGATCTTTAGAGACGGTTGTTTCACCCAACAGATGTTTAATCACCATCTTGTCATTCTGCTGACTAATAACTTTGTTAGGTTGATATTCAGTTGGCGTTTTGCTTAACGCAGAGAAACTCGTTACAGAAAGGATAGATGCGATAACTAAAGGAAGGATCTTCTTCATTAACTTTGCCCTGTTTAAGTGGAATACTCAAACAGGGCATTGTAAACAGCTCATCTCACAAGTCAATTGAATAGGAATGATTTTCATTATTATTTTCAATTATTGTGAGTTCACAATTTATAAAGCTTATTAACTACAAGGGATATAACGCTATTATTTATTAATATTTGATGAATTATTTTTTAACGAATTAATAAGTTCGATATGTTGGTTTTCCATCTGAGTTATTTTGCTACAAGCTTGCTGACCAAATTGAGTAAATGCAGCTTCTTGCTGTTTCCACTCCTGATCTATGATTTTTTGGAAACCATCTAAGCTTCCTAATAATCCACCTAAGGCTTTTTTACTGTCGCCACCAGCAGCTGCTAATAACTGTTTTTTCCCTAATTCATTAATACTGTCTTGCAGCATACCACCAAGGCTACTCTCTACGATTTCACGGCCTTTGGCTTCAACTTCTTTTATGGCTTGAGAATGGAATGTAATGTTATTCGGTTCTATGCTGACCACTCTATCCATTTGCTGATTAAGATCTTTCTCTAATCTACTTAATCTATTAAGGATATTGCTATCTTTACCAAAAGCTTCAATCACCACTTTATCGAGCACTTTACGAGAATCTTGCAGTTTTACCCCTGTTTCAGTTCTTAACCAAGGTATGTCTCGTCTTACTGTGGCTTGATATTTCTTTGCTAGTTCTTGTTGCTGTGGTGTCAATGAGGCACTTTTTTCATTTTGAAACAATGTGCCGTCAGGATAAATCACCATTAAACCATGTGAACCTGCGACCTCAACAAATTCAGAGGTTATGCGCAAATCATCTTTTGGCATTACAGCGCAATCAAAACTTGGTGATGCATTTGCTGTACCCGCAACAAAAAATAGTGTGACAGCAATATTTCTTAAATTCATAACAACTCTCCTGAAAACATGGCTAAAAAATTGAACGCCCTACTTTGTTTGCTAATAATTCAAGTGCTGCACAACCTGCTAATGAGTTACCTGATTTATCCAGCTCTGGTGACCAAACTGCAACTGTAAACGCATCGGGAACAACAGCAATAATACCACCACCTACGCCTGATTTTCCGGGAATACCAATACGAAATGCAAATTCACCGGCACCATCATACATACCACAAGTTAACATTAACGCATTTATTTGTCGGGTTTGTCTTGGCGTAATAATCTGATTTTTATTCCCAACACTTACGCCCTGATTAGCTAAATAACTAAAACATCGAACTAATTCAGTACAACTCATTTCTATTGAACAATAGTGAAAATAAGTCTCCAGCACCGTGATAACATCATTCTCAAAATTATCAAAAGATTTCATCAGATAAGCAATTGATGCATTTCGACTAAGATGTTCCATCTCTGATTTTGCAACCACTGAGTTATAACAAATATCAGGAGCATCAGTTAAAAAGCGAATAACTTCTAACATTCTTTGCTTTGGTGCACTTAATCGAGACTGCAACATATCAGTGATAACAATAGCGCCCGCATTAATAAAAGGATTCCGAGGTATCCCTTTTTCCATCTCTAATTGTATTAAGGAATTAAAAGGCAGACCTGAAGGCTCTTTTCCTACTCGTTGCCAAATTTCGTCTTCTTCATAACGAGTTAAAGCAAGTGTCAAACTAAGCACTTTAGAAATAGATTGAATAGAAAAGCGCTTGTCTGCCATACCGGATTGATAGAGTTCACCATCCACCGTATAAACAGCCATAGCAAGCTGTTCTGGCAATACTTGGGCTAACGCGGGAATATAATCCGCGATTTTTCCTTGCCCGATTAATGGGCGAATTTGTTGCAAAATATCTGACAGTAATGCGTTAGATAACGTTGTAGTCACAGTCCCTTCCCCAGACAGACAAGGGCATCCTTTTGGATGCCCTTGTAATTATTTGCTAAATGTATAACTTTCTATCAGTCCCACCAAACGTCAAATAGTTCAGAGGTCTGTACATCTTGCATTTTATTCTCTTTTAGGAAGTTTTCGACTAATTGGCGATGCTCTTCTGTACATTTACCAATTTGTTGTAAGCAGATTAAGCCTTCCCAGCTCAGGTAACCACTTGCATCAAATGCCAGCCCATTTGGCTCAATAACTTTGAGGATCAGTTCATCAACAAAGCGATCCACTTCCTCAATTGGGGTATTTTCTGGGAAAGTCCATTTAACTGAAAAACCTAATTCCTGAAATTCATCGATACGCATTTTTTTGCGTAAACGGCGACTACGTTGTTTAGCCATTATTTTACCCTCTTAAACATAAGATCCCATACACCATGCCCTAAACGATGACCACGTTTCTCAAACTTAGTCACTGGGCGTGTTTCTGGTCGTGGTACATAATCCTGAGTGTCTGACAAATTCTGATAGCCTTCAACACTTGTCATCACTTCAAGCATATGTTCTGCATATGGTTCCCAATCTGTCGCCATATGAAAAACACCGTCTAACGTTAATTTTTTTAAAATTAATTCTGCAAAAGGCACTTGAACAATACGGCGCTTATTATGGCGCGCTTTGTGCCATGGATCAGGAAAGAATAACTGAACCATTTTTAAACTATTATCTGGGATCATGTGATTGAGTACTTCAATCGCATCATGGCACATGACTCGCAAATTAGTTAATTGTTCTTCTTCAGCACTTGCAAGACAGGCACCCACACCAGGTGCATGCACTTCAATACCGAAATAATTATTTTCTGGCGTATTTTTTGCCATAGTCACGAGCGATGCGCCCATGCCGAAGCCAATTTCCAAAATAACAGGTGCTTCGCGTCCAAAAACCTGACTGAAGTCGATGGGTTCCGGTTGATATTCAATGCCAAAAATAGGCCACTGTATTTCTAATGCTTGCTCTTGACGAGGAGTTAAACGGCCTTGTCTACGAACAAAACTACGAACGCGCCGTAAAGCACGCCCTTCTTCATTGAATTCCGGAGAAATTACATTCTTGATCATGTCTAATACTGTCAGTCGTTAGGCCAATTATTTACTTAAAATCGTTATAATGTCGCTATGGTATAAACTTAACCGACATTATCCAAAGATCCCTAAGTTTAGCAAGAGTCACTTATAGAAGCATCACTCTATAAGATAAATATTAAGAGTGTTTACAGTTTATTCTCACTGTGGTGCAATCTTACCTTAATCAGAACATGAGTTAATAAAATAAAACATGATGGAAGCACTGCAATTTTCGCAAGTCGTACTCAATTGGTATCATAAATATGGGCGTAAAACGCTCCCTTGGCAGCAAGAAAAAACGCCTTATCACGTTTGGTTATCTGAGGTAATGTTGCAACAAACCCAAGTTGCAACGGTTATTCCTTATTTTGAGCGTTTTATTTCACGTTTTCCTGATGTCGCAGCGTTAGCTAAAGCTCCATTAGATGAAGTACTTCATTTATGGACGGGCCTTGGTTATTACGCAAGAGCCAGAAACTTGCATAAAGCAGCACAACACATTGTAGATAAACATCAAGGGTACTTTCCTGATACCTTTGAGGACGTTTGTGCTTTACCGGGTGTTGGACGTTCAACCGCAGGCGCTATTTTGTCGTTATCACTGAAAAAACCTTACCCAATCCTTGATGGTAATGTGAAACGTGTTTTAGCTCGTTGTTATGCCGTTAAAGGCTGGCCAGGTAAAAAAGAAGTTGAAAATAAGTTGTGGGAGATCAGCGAAAACGTCACCCCAACTGTAGGTGTCGAGTATTTTAATCAGGCAATGATGGATTTAGGTGCAATGGTTTGTACTAGAAGCAAACCTAAATGTGAACTATGTCCACTAAATACAGGTTGTATCGCTTATGCTCAAAACAATTGTACGGATTATCCTGGGAAAAAACCGAAAAAAGTTATCCCAGAAAAAACAACTTATTTTCTTATTTTACAATATGATAATCTTGTTTGGTTGGATAAGAGACCACCAGCAGGAATATGGGGGGGGTTATTTGCCTTTCCTCAGTTTGAGACAAAAGCGCTTTTAGATCTGTGGCTAACTGAGCATGGACTTGAGAATAATGAATCAGAACAACTGATTTCATTTCGACATACTTTTAGTCACTTTCATTTAGATATTGTGCCAATTTGCGTAAAACTCTCAGCGTTTACCTCTATGATGGAGGAGCAAAAAGGACTTTGGTATAACTTACAGACACCTGCAACCGTTGGGTTAGCGGCGCCTGTAGAGAATTTACTTAGACAATTAGCCTAAGCTAATCCCTGCGATATTGAGGACGTATTATGAGCAGAACTATTTTTTGTACTTTCCTAAACAAAGAAGCTGATGGACTTGATTTTCAGTTGTACCCAGGAGAAATTGGAAAGCGCATTTTCAATGAGATCTCAAAAGAAGCATGGACTCAGTGGATGACAAAACAGACGATGTTGATCAATGAGAAAAAACTCAACACCATGAACCCAGAAGATCGCAAACTATTAGAACAAGAAATGGTACGGTTTTTATTTGAAGGTCATGATGTTCATATTGACGGCTACACCCCACCTGAAAAATAATATTTACTTTTCCAGAGCCTTTAAGGCTCTGGTATTTTATTCACCATAGCGATGCAATTGACCATGAAAAAAATCCTTCTCTTGCTAATTATCGCCCCACTACTCATTTCATGTAGTAGCCAACCCCCTAAAACATTTGAACCCGATTACGCAAAGGACACCAATGCGTTCGATATTCTTATGGGGCAATTTGCCAATAATATCGAAATGATTTGGGGGATGAAGGAGGTTTTAATAGCCGGTCCTAAAGACTACGTAAAATATACTGACGCTTATAAAACCCGTAGCCATATTAACTTTGAAGCGGGTACCATCACGATAGAAACATTAGGTGGTGACGCTCCTCAATTCCAATTACATAAGGCGATTGTCACTACATTATTAATGGGTGAAGATCCAGGCTCTATCGACCTCTATTCTGATGTCAATAACATCCCTCACAGTACAGAACCTTTTTTATCCGGGCAGGTTCTTGATAATACAGGGCAGCCTATACGCTGGGAATGGCGAGCCAATAAGTTTGCTGATTATCTGATTGCCAATAAATTACAAAAACGCCAATCTGGTATAAATACAATTTGGTATGTCACCATTAATTTAGTCCCTAATCACCTTGATAAACGTGCACATAAATATTTACCATTAGTCCAACAAGCAGCAGCTAAATATGGTGTTGAGCCATCGCTTATCCTAGCTATTATGCAAATTGAATCAAGTTTTAACCCTTATGCTGTCAGTAGTTCAGACGCATTAGGTTTAATGCAAATTATGCCAGCAACGGCAGGAAGAGATGTATTCCGCATGCAAGGTAAATCAGGACAACCAAGCCGTAGTTACTTGTTTGATCCTGCTAATAATATCGATGCGGGTGCTGCTTATATTTCAATACTACAAAACAGCTACCTTGGTGATATTAAAGATCCTATTTCGCGCCGTTATGCCGTTATACAGGCTTACAATGGAGGTGCTGGCAGCGTCTTACGCATATTCCATAGTGATAAGAAACAAGCAGCGGCCATGATTAACAACTTAGAGCCTGCGCAAGTGTATACCACGTTACGTAATAAGCACCCTGCTGACCAATCTCGTCGTTATCTTGAAAAAGTCAGTACAGCTCAACGCAACTATCGTTAATTATTATTAAGTCAAAAGAAATAAAGCTTACTCAATCAATTTGGGTAAGCTTTGTTTGTTATTACGATCCAATAAACCGTCTTATTGTATTTTTTGTCACCATAATTCTAGCTACGACAAACTATGCTTAACTTCGTTTTTGCTCTTTTTTCGCGATAAATAGTGTTTTATTAACCAATAAGTTTAAAAAAACAGCAATCAAACAGTTTTGTGATAAATAACGTTGACGAGCAAAGCGATATCGGGTTTAATACGCCCCGTTGCCCGAATAGCTCAGTCGGTAGAGCAGGGGATTGAAAATCCCCGTGTCCTTGGTTCGATTCCGAGTTCGGGCACCATCTTTCATTTGTTCATCAGTTAGTTAAATAACTGAGAGGGCAAAAAAGCTAAGAATAAGACACAAATTAACGCAAGTTATCTGTTGTTAAAAATCTATTAAAAGCTTTGAATAAACAGTCTTGCTCAAATCAAGGCTGTTTTTTTTATTTGTAACTTTTACTTTCTTTCCTAATCACTGTCAAATCTTGATACTCCTCCTGTTATTTTCATCACATCAATTCCGCTTCAAGTATGTCTCGCAAATTATCAACACTTTCATCAATGTATTCTAATGTCGATGTAATACTGGCATGTCCTAACAGCCTTTTCACAACATAAAGATTACGTTCTGGTGATTGCATCATATGCGTTGCGACGGTATGTCGAAAACGGTGAGGTGATACAATGAAATTACATTCCGCTGATAAGCGTTTGAAAAATGAACGTAACGGGTATTCTCCCATCGTCTTTGGATGTTTCTTTCTTTTCATTAAATCAAACCATCCAACATTGAATAGTTGATCAGTCAGTTCTACACCTACCTTTTGTGCTTCTTTCACTAAATTTTCTAGTGATGGGTATAATGCGGAAACAATCGGTACCCGATGTTCACGATGATTTTTAGCGCCCTCCTCACATAGATGGATCCACTTCTCTTCAAGATTAATATCCCCCAACCTAATATGCAGAAGTTGCCCTTGGCGAATGGCGGTATAACGAAATACGTTCATTGCCGTCATCCAAAACCACGCTGGATATAATGCATTTTTTCGCCCATCACACACGTAGCCATAACCTTGCTTTTCTTCAAGTTCTAGATAGTGTGTCATTCGACGGTACATATCATCCATCTGTGATTTAGTCAGAACTTTTTTCTTTTTGGCTCCTGCACGAACTACCGTACCATTAAAAGGATTCTTTTTATGGGGTAATAATTCTTGTTCTATTCCAAAATTAAACAATGCTCTCATATGAGTCACTTTATTGTTCCATGTTCTACTTGAGCGCTTATTGTCACCTAAAACAAGATGTCGCCATTGTAGAACTGTTAATTGATCAATCTGAGCAGGATTTAACGAGGTAAATTCTTCAAATGTACGAAGAACCTTACGATAACTTCTCATTGTCGTAGGACGTAATAATTTATAATATTTTCATTAAAAATCTGGCACATCTATTATCAATAAAAATCTTATAATACATTTTAACCTTCACCTAATATCACTAGATTGATATTAATAATATCTCGTTAGATGATTTATGAAAAATACAAAAAAAATTATTATTTTATTAATTTTACTCTGGTATTTTCTTCTTGCTCATGTCACATTATTTCAATAAAGATTTACTCTTTAAAAAAATAGAAAATAAAGTTTACCAGGCCTACGTATATAAAATAAACCCAATAAATCCAATAGGTATATATTTATATATTACCGAAACTGAACCTGTCTATGTCGTATTATATAAAGATGAACAATATTTAGGACAAAGTTCTCCTTTTACCATGATTTACTCATACTCACTTCTTCAATCAACCCCCACATTACCTATTGATAAATTAGAAAAGAATAGTTCATTTTTAGATAATTCATTTTATATCATTATTGCAGATAAAAATATAGATAATGCTTATGAAATAGATAAGAAAAATAAAAAATGGTGGAGTTATATTTTGCAATATTTTCACTAAAATATATACCGACACAATGATATAAGTGAATTGCATTTATATTAACAGAATCGTTATTATTTTTTTAAATTACTTTTTTTTTGCCAAATGTTAGTGAGATACAAAGGTAAAGTGCAAAAAAAAAGACAGCTATAGCGAATAATATCTTTATTACCAGACCTTATAAATAATTCGCCAATAAAAAATTTATCACCAATAATAATTCTTATTTTCATTTTTAAATTAAAAATATAATTTCAAATATGCTTAATATAAAAAGCGATCGCTTTTATAACATTTATAATACAATTTAAATTCATTTTAGAAATACTCCCGCTATATATCTCTTTTTAATTAATACCTATCTCACAGAATATGAAATTCACCTGAATTGTCATTGACGAAATATAGCTTCAGCAGTAAATATAATAAGCAATGATCATAAAAACAGTGACCATCTTTGAAGATGGCTTTTTTAATCCTTAAATTGTCTCATTTTTTAGACAAAAAGATATTACAGAAACCACGGGAGAATTATCTTATGACTCAACAAGATACAGCAACTCATTATTCAATTAATGATATGAAAGCGTTAATTGAAACAATGCAAATTTATAAAAAAGATAACAGTGGCAAAGGGATCACTCGTATTGCCTATGGCGAAGAAGATGAAGCCGCGCATCTGTATCTTGCGGGTTTAATGAAAGAAGCCGGTCTTGAAGTTTATCGTGATGGTATTGGTACACTTTACGCACGCTTACCAGGTAAAGATCGTTCACTACCTGCAGTAGGTACAGGATCTCACCTTGATACCGTACCTCAAGGTGGTGCTTATGATGGAGCCTTGGGTGTGATTGCTGGGTTTTATGCCTTAATGCAATACAAACCACAGCAACTTAAACGCGACCTTGAGCTTGTTGTTTTTCGTGCTGAAGAATCTAGCCGTTTTGGCTTTTCATGTATTGGCAGTAAGGTATTAACAGGAAAAATTGACAAAGCTCGCTGGGAGCAAAATAGAGATGATGATGGCAATAACTTCTTTGAAGTTTTGAAATCATTAGGTTATCAGCATGATAATTTGGATAGTTGTTTAGTCAAAGAAGATCGTTATAGTGCATTTGTTGAGCTTCATATTGAACAAGGTAAACGCCTTGAAAATGACAAGAAAACCATTGGTATTGTTAATGGTATTGCAGCACCTACACGCTTTTCAGTCACTGTTAATGGTCATGCAGATCACTCTGGTGCAACACCAATGTATCAACGTCAAGATGCGTTAGTGGCAAGTGCGGAGATTATTACCGATATCAACCGTGCAGCCTGTACTGAAGCCGTTTATGGCACTGTAGGTACAGTGGGTAAACTCAACGTTATTCCGAACTCCATGAACGTCATTCCAGGACAAGTAAAATTCTCTGTTGATATTCGTGGTATTGATACTGAAAGTATTCAGCGTGTTGTACAACGTTTAAATAACAGTGTTGAAAAAGCAGAAAAAGATTTTGGTGTTGCTATTGATGTTCAACCAATTTCTGCTGAATCGCCAGTTAAATTAGATGATTCAATTTGCCAAGTTATTGAAAGCTTATGCCAAAAACACAATATCGACTATATGACCATGTTAAGTGGTGCAGGCCACGACTCAATGAATATGGCGTCGCTTTATCCAACTGCGATGATCTTTACACCTTCAGTTGCTGGTATTAGTCATCATCCTGATGAATTCACCGAGTTTAGTGATATTGCTGTCGCTGCAGATTTATTAGCAGAAACATTAGGTACATTAGCAAATCAATAATGACTGACTATTTGTTTTAAAAGGTTAATTGCATCATCCCCTTTGGTCGCTTTTAACCATAATTTATCAAAAAGAGATTGATACTGAAATATCGCCTCAGTTGAAGAAGTTACGGTGGCAATGCCCGTACTGACATTAGGAAACTCACCTAAACGGAACGGGCTAACGGCTAAAGAAAGAGGTACTTTATCTTGATAAAATAGTTGGAAAGTTAAAGACGGCATAGTATCTGAAATAATTGCAATATTAAGATAATTATTTTTTTGCTCTAGCTTTTCAATTAAATGAAGAATTTCACTTTTTGCCCGCTGTTTTCTTTCTTGTTGCAATGTTTTCGTTAAATTAACTGAACCTAGCATACCAACATAAAGAAATTTCTCGATTTGTTGTTGGCTAATAAGGTTATAAATATGAGGTGAATGTAAAGACTGATGTTTTTTACGCTCTTTTAAAATAGATAAAACTTCTTGTTGTTTTTCAGATAAAAGATTTAAAGGTGATGCTTCTGTTAGCATTTCAACCAATGTTTTATCATAACAATCTGAAGTTAATAAATAAGAAAAGGGTTCGAAGTGAGTATAAATATGTGAAGATTGAGTCTCAAGTTGGCGCATTCGTTCGAAAAAACCATTCGCACTTGAGTAATATTCGGTATTAATACCTAATAAACTCGTTAATGAAGTATTTAATAATCTAGCAAGATTATCGAGAGTTTCAATCTTAACAATTTCGCCTTTTTCTAATCGATATACGGCAGCACGAGAAATACCTAAGCTTTCTGCAACATCTTCAGCTTTTAATGAAGAGGCTATACGGTAAGCTCGTAGTCGATAGCCAATGGACTGATAATCTATTTTTTCTCTAGGTATGTAAGGCATATTTATAATTGGCTCCCAAATGCACAAAGTACCAGGGTAAAGTAACGTCACAACAATAGGATGTTAGTTGAGATAGTTTAAATTAAACCAAAAATAAAAAGAATCACCTTCCTCACAATGAGGTAAATAAAAGAAGTTTGCAGTAAAAAGTTAGTCTATATCAATAAACCTGTCTCCTAGCAGGTAACCTCACCAGGGTTAAGTAGTAAAAACAAACAACAATAAAAAACTAAAAGGCGTTGTAATTGATATTACAGCGCCTTTTTCATTTATTAATTGACTAAATGTTCCAATACCATTGCTCCTGCACCTTGAGACACGATTTCATAAGCGTGACTTGCGGGATAAACTTCTGTTTTTATATTTGGGAAAAGTGCGAGTTTAGTTTCAATCGTTTTTTTCACGGTATCAAAAAATGTATATTTAGGAATTAACGTACCGCCACACACAACTATATCAGGTTGTAGCATTAAAATAGAGTTTGCAATAGCCAATCCATAGTAATAAGCAGCTTCTTCTAATGCATCAATACACAAAGGATCACGCATTTCAATTGCCTGAAAAATAGTGTGATAATTAATTTCATCATCGACACTAACAAGCGATGTTAATAAGGAGGTTTTTCCTCGCCTTATTTGATGAATAACGTTATTTTTTATAGCATCTAAAGAACAGAGTGTATTTAAACAACCATAAGAGCCACATTCACACAAAGGCCCTTTTACATCGATTGTCATATGGCCAAAACAATTCATCGTTACTGATGTATCAGTTAAAAACTGGTTAGCAATAATTGCACAACCTCTGACTTCGGTATCACAAGATGTAAATAAAAACCGTTGTGTTTTTTGGCGGTAATATAAACGAAACTCAGCTAATGCAGCAAAATGTACGCCACTCCCTACTGTTACGTAAGTAGGAATTTTTTTACGCAATAATATCTCTAACTCACGAAATTCTTCATCAAGAGATTTAGAAGCTAGTTGATGTTCAACAACATGCTCAATAGAGATCCCTAATCCCAGCACCTTTTCATAATTAATTTTATTTTTTAATAATAAAGCATCAATTTTAGGCAATAGTTTGTCTGTCATTTCAGAGGCAGACAAATAAGGTTCAGGTGAGATTTTAATTTTATCTAACATATTAAGCTTTAGGTCCATTAAGACAATTGTTGAATAGACCTTGCTTAGTTCAATACCGATTAAAAACACCCCTTCTGTATTTATATTATACAAAATAGGTTTTCGTCCACCGGTTGACTCACCTAATTCTGCAGTTGTAATCAATTCAAGAGCATTTAATTCGTCAAGTAATCGGGCACAAGTCGCCGGTTTCATTTGTGCTAACTCAGTCAGCGTTTCTGTTTTTATCGGGCCATTTTCTGCGATTAATTTATAAAGGCTTTTCAGTTTTAATGCTTTTGATGTCTTAGAAGACTGAAGTTCTTTTAAATTTTTCAATAGCATAGCTATTTCCTTTATTAAATTATTTCGCTAGTTAAAGAGGAATATCGCTATCTTACTGTAAAAAAAGTAATAGTACCTCAATCAAAACAAACAACATGATCTTAATCTCAAAATGAGAAAAAGAAAGTTGTTCATTTCTGCATATCAGGCAAAGTACTCTCAAGCATAATTTAAAATGTAATGATGATTTACACAGGAGAGCGTCATGCACCAGATTTCTGAAATTAATAAAGCGAAAGAATTTGTTCAATCTAAAACATCTGAAAAACCAACTATTGGGATCATTTTAGGATCAGGTTTAGGTCCTTTTGCTGATACTTTAGAAGATGCTGTACACATCCCTTATCACACTATTCCACACTTCGCAGCATCTGGTGCTGTAGGACATGCTAATGAATTAGTGATTGGTAAAATTGCAGGCAAAACGGTTGTTGCCATGAAAGGTCGTTTTCATTACTACGAAGGTGTATCACTCGATGAAGTCACCTTTCCTGTTCGTGTAATGAAAGCTCTGGGTGTCGAAAAACTGATTATCACTAACGCATGTGGCGCTGTAAATACAGATTTTAACCCTGGTGATCTGATGTTAATTACGGATCATATTAATCTGACAGCAAATAACCCACTTATTGGACCCAATAACCCTGAATTAGGTGTCCGTTTTCTAGATGTGAGTGAAGTTTATAACAAAGCCATGCGCCAAATTGTTATTGATATTGCCAAAGAACAAGATATCACTTTACGCCAAGGAGTCTATGCATGGTGGACAGGTCCAACATATGAAACACCGGCTGAAATTCGCATGATAAGAACATTGGGTGCTGATGCCGTTGGCATGTCAACGGTACCAGAAGCACTTATTGCTCGCCATTCAGGCATAGACACCATAGGTATTTCATGCTTAACCAATATGGCTTGTGGGATTTTAGAACAGCCACTTAGCCATGATGAAGTGATTGAAACCGCAGAGCGCGTAAAATCTACCTTCTTAAAACTTATTAGTGAAGTGATCGCACGCTTATAACTTTTTATCAATTAAAGAAAAAGTGGAATATAGATAGCTGCCTATATTCCACTCTAATCCTATCCCCCAACAGTGGAGATTGTTATGGGAATAAAAATACAGCTCAAAGGCATGATGTTTATGCAATATTTTATCTGGGGAAGTTGGTTGATCACCCTAGGTGCATACATGATGCAAACATTACATTTCACTGGGGTTGAAGTGGGGTTAGTTTATGGCTCAAAAGGTATTGCCGCCCTCATTATGCCTGGTTTACTCGGAATAATTGCAGATAAATTTATTCCCGCTAATCGTTTATATATTATCTGTCATATTATTTGTGCTATTGCTTTATTTTTTGCAGCATCAGTGACTGATCCTACCATCATGTTCTGGGTTATGTTCATTAATGCATTAGCTTTTATGCCAACAATTGCACTTTCAAACTCAATTGGCTATTTCTGTTTAAATAAACACAAATTAGATTCTGTTGCTAATTTCCCCCCTATTCGTGTTTTTGGCACGATAGGTTTTATTATCGCCATGTGGTGTGTTAGCTTACTTAAATTAGAACTCAGCAACACTCAACTATATATTGCATCAGTCGCTTCGCTTTGTTTGGCACTCTATTCCTTTTGTTTACCTAAAATACCGACTACCCAACATAAACAATCAACTTCTTGGGCTTCTCGCTTAGGATTAGATGCTTTTGTTTTATTTAAAAAGCCTATAATGGCCGTATTCTTTTTATTTGCCATGCTATTAGGTGCAGTACTTCAAATTACTAATACATTTGGTAGTCCTTTTATTCATGATTTTGCTAAAAACCCTGAATTTGCTGATAGTTTAATTGTTCAATATCCATCAATTTTATTATCAGTATCACAAATGGCTGAAGTGGCCTTTATCTTAGCAATTCCCTTCTTTCTCAAACGTTTTGGTATTAAAAAAGTCATGTTAATTAGTATGATTGCATGGACTTTACGTTTTGGATTATTTGCTTATGGTGATCCCTCTCCTTGGGGTTTTGTGTTGCTAATGCTTTCAATGATTGTTTATGGTTGTGCATTTGATTTTTTCAATATCTCAGGCTCTATTTATATCGAAAATGAAGTAAAACCTGAAATAAGAGCTAGTGCTCAAGGGTTATTTATGACTATGGTCAATGGTGTTGGCGCATATGCGGGTTCCATTTTAAGTGGCATGGTCGTAGATCATTTTACAAACGATGGAATAAAAGACTGGCACTCTATTTGGTTAATATTTGCTTCATATACATTAATTCTAGCAATTATTTTTGTATTTGCTTTTAAAGAGAAAAGAAATTTAGCTCATAGTTAATTAATTCCACTTCTATTTGAAAAAATGGTAATAAGATAATTTTAAACTTATTACCATTTTTATTTGGTCTTATTTTTAAAGATTAAAAATCATAGTAATATAAAATTTCTTTTACACTTCATGTAAAAGGAATTATATCCATGAGTTCATCTACTATAAAAAAAACAAAAGCATTTTACTCTATCATTGATGTAATGAAAGAAAATAGAATTGATATTGCCATATGGGAAAAATCACACCCTAGCCATAAATTTACAGAAATATCATTTAGTTTTCCAACATATACTGAATTAAGAACAGATAAATATAATACAATAACTACACTAAACAAACCTCAACAAGCTTTAGCAAAAGAGATATTACAGTTATGGGCTGATATCACTAATATTAAATTCATAGAAAAAGAAGCAGGCCATGATACTGATATAAGAATTGGTCTTTATAATAATGTGTTTGAATATTATGAACAACATTCTTTTAAAATAGGCGGTTTTTCAACATACCCTACAAAAGAAAAGTACCCAGAAAAAGAAATCTCTAGCATTTCAGACTATAGCGAACCAGGGCAGGTTTGGTTAAATATTTCTGAAACAAAATATATAAAAACAGTTAATAAGTCACATATTACACCAGTAAGAAAACCTAAAATAGATGCTTTCATGAAAAAATCCGATAATATAAATTATTATTATATTGAAAATGAAGATGATATTCATTTATTTAGAAATTTAAATGCTAATTCTCACTTAGAAAATAATTTAGAACCATCTAAAAAAGGAACATATAAATTTTACACTTATATACATGAAATAGGCCATGCTTTAGGATTACCACATACATTTAATGATAATAACAATCTCAATATTAAAGAAAATAGTTTCCAGTATTCAGTCATGGCATACAATATGCCACAAAAAGAACATGCTGATTTTCATGATAATTTCCCAATGAGCCCAATGCTTATTGATATTTATTTAATTCAACAACTTTATGGTAAAAATACCTCAACTCGAACAGGTGACACTATATATGGCTTTAATTCTAACACTGAAAGAAAAGCCTATACTCTCAATACAGATAGAGATGTAATCATCAGTTGTATTTGGGATGCAGGTGGTAACGATACACTAGATTTTTCTCAATATGATGTTGAACAAAAAATAGATCTTAATGAAGGTGCTTTTTCTAGTATAGGCGGATTAGAAAATAATATTTCAATTGCTTTCGGGACTGTTATTGAAAATGCATTAGGTGGATTAAAAGACAACTATATTTTAGGTAATCAAGTTGATAATTATCTTAAAGGAAATAAGGGAAATGATACCTTAAGCGGTAAAAAAGGTGATGATACTCTTTATGGTGAGCAAGGCGATGATATCCTTTATGGGGGGGATGGAGATGACACTCTTTATGGGGGCATTGATAATGATACCCTCTACGGTGACGATGGCGATGATCTTATTTTTGGTGAAAAGGGAGATGATACTCTTTTTAGTGGAAGAGGTCAGGACATTCTTTATGGTGGCTCAGGTAATGACGTATTAATAGCTATAGAAGGCGACAATATTCTTGATGGTGGATACCATGATGATACCTTTATTATCAAAGGGGGTAACAATAAATTGTTTGGTAGCCAAGGAAAGGATATTTTTATATTTAGCTTAGAGAATAATACTTATGGTCATAACATTATTTATGATTTTAACAAAGATGAAGACGCCATTTTATTTCAATTACCAAAAGATAAAATATTGATAAAACCATCATTAACAAAGGAGTTTTCTGATGAAAATCATAAAATAAAGATTTCTTATAACAATAAGAAAACCACATTAGAAATAACCAATAATGACAAACTAATAAATAATCAATTGACAATAGATATTATGGGTAATTTTAGTTATGAAGATCTTTTTCTAAACAATGTTTAATACATTTAAAATAATATAAATATATTATAAGGTTTAAAAAACTTAAGCCTTATAATAACAAAATGGAATATATAATATGATAAAATCATGACGTAATCATATAATAACATTATAAAAAATACCTAAAGATAAAATAACCCATGATCTATTTACTTCATTAAATTATTCTGACTTAAAACACATCTCACTTCACAATTATTTAAAAACATATTTTCCCCCTCTAGATTAATATCAATAAATAGCTATCTTTATTATCGCTGGTACTCGCCAGATAATTAAACTATTTTCAATATGAAAATAAACTTAACCTAAACTTGATATCCGGAGGATATTATGGGTTCTTCTTTATTAAAAAAAGCAGTAGGATTATCTAATGTTTCTGATTTATTAGATAAGAGTGGAATTTTTTATAATTTCTCAGCTAAGACTCTACCTTCTTTTGATTATGATACCGCAGGAAAACATATCGCACGCGAAAATTCCACATGGAATGGGAAATATGTTATTGGACAAGCGGCAGAAGTAACGTATTCGTTCCCAACTTGGGCTGGTAAAAAATTTAATGACTTTGGTGATAAAAATCCCTATGGATTTAATTCAACACAGAAAGAACATGCAAGACAATCTTTAGATGCATGGTCTGATATCGCAAATATTAAATTTACAGAAGTAGGGCCAAATGTAAAATCAGACATTACTTTTGGGAACATTACTGATCCATATGGCAAGTTCCAAGCTTATGCAACATTACCAAATACCTATGATTATTATGGGCGTGATGTTTCAGGCCAAGCTTGGTTTAGTGATTATTATTATGCGGGTAATACAACGCCTGAATTAGGCAATTATGGTCGCTTAACTATTATTCATGAAATTGGTCATGCACTTGGTTTAATGCATCCTGGAGACTATAACGCAGGAGAAAACGTACCGGGTTATTTAAAATCTGATTATGCTGAAGATAGTCGCCAATATACTGTAATGAGTTATTGGGATGAATATGAAACTGGTGCACACTTCCAAGGTGCTTATGCGGGTGCTCCTTTACTTCATGATATTTCAGCAATGCAATACCTCTATGGTGCAAATACAACAACCAGAACAGGTGATGATGTTTACGGCTTCAACTCAAATACAGGTATTGATTATTACACTGCAACAAGCAGTAACGATAAATTAATATTCTCCGTTTGGGACAGTGGTGGTAACGATACATTTGACTTCTCAGGATATTATCAAGATCAAGTGATTGATTTACGTGAGGGTCATTTCTCTGATGTTGGCGGACTACAGAAAAACGTTTCTATTGCCCAAGGCGTTACAATAGAAAACGCAATCGGTGGCTCTGGTAATGATATTATCTATGGAAATGATGCTGATAATATTCTCATCGGTGGTGGTGGTAACGACATACTGTATGGTGGCGGTGGCCAAGATACATTATGGGGCGGTACAGGTAGCAATACCTTTGTTTATAAAGAAATCTCCGACTCTCTAGTCTCAGCCGCGGACAAGATTATGGATTTCAAATCAGGCATTGATAAGATTGATCTATCAGAGCTAATCGAAAATACCTTCAGTCATAAATTCCTTAATTTTGTTGATAATTTTACAGGTCGCTCAGGTGAGGCAACCATTAAATATGATCAATCAACAAACTCAAGTGAACTCGCTATTAATGCTTATGGTTATGACTCTAGCGCTGATTTCAAAATTGATATTGTAGGATTTGTTAATTACGAAACTGATTTTATTGTTTAAGTCGTGATTTATTGGGTAGGAGAAATAGTATTCTCCTGCCCTCTTTTTACTTACATGGAGTTATTTTTATATTTTTAAAAAAAAATAAATATAAATTATCATGCGTATAGATAAAAAATCACAAGTATAAACAAATAGATAAAAATAAAATCAGGAATAATATTATGCCAGAAAGCAAACATAACAATGAAATAACCAGTATTATAAAAGAGAGAAAAAAAGTATTTCTTTCCATTGGAATATTTACAGCACTAATAAATATTTTAATGCTAGTTCCTTCAATCTATATGTTGCAAGTGTATGACCGTGTATTACCTTCTGGTAATGAAATGACATTATTGATGCTAACACTTATTATGTTAGCTCTCTTTATTTTTATGGGTGGACTAGAATATTTAAGAAGTATCATTGTAATTAGGATGAGTAACAAGCTTGATTTATCACTTAATTCGCGTATTTATACCGCTGCATATCAAGCTAGATTAAATAAAACACCAGGTATTAATTCTTCTTTAGCTTTTAATGATTTAGTCACAATTCGTCAATTTATTACAAGCCATGCTATTTTTGCCTTTTTTGATTTACCTTGGTTTCCTATTTACCTTCTTGTTATTGCTTTATTTAATCCTTGGTTAGGATTATTTGCATTATGTGGTGCGCTCATTTTATTTTCATTAGCTATTCTTAATGAATACTTGTCTAGAACATCATTAAAAAAAGCTAATGAATTTGCTAATCAAGCACAAGTCATACAAGGCCATCATTTCGAACATCCACAACCCATTGAAGCAATGGGAATGTTAAATTATTTAAGAACACAATGGCAAATTACCCACTTTAAATATCTACAAGCACAAACTCAGGCAAGTGATAACGCAGCGGGAGTTAATGCAATAACGAAAGTCACTCGCATGGCATTGCAATCCTTAATGCTAGGATTAGGTGGCTGGCTTGCAATAGACAATACAATTAGCCCAGGAATGATGATTGCAGGATCAATATTATTAGGTCGTGCTTTAGCACCGATTGAACAAGTTATTGGTGTATGGAAAAACTGGGACAGTAGTAAAGAAGCCTATAAAAGATTGACGACATTACTAAAAACCTACCCTGAAGAAAATAAAAAAATGGCATTACCCTCACCTAAAGGTGAATTAACAGTTAACATTAATCAGGCACAATATCCCCAAACTGAACAAGTATTATTAAATAATATACATTTCTCACTAGTCCCTGGTGATGTGTTAGGAATTATCGGTCCTAGTGCTTCAGGTAAATCTTCCTTAGCTAAATTTATTGTTGGTATATGGGAAGTTAAAACAGGTTCAATTCGCCTTGATAATGCAGATATATATCAATGGAATAAAAATGAAGTAGGACAATATATTGGATATCTACCTCAAGAAATTGCTCTTTTTCCAGGCACTATCGCTGAGAATATTGCCCGATTTTCAGAAATAGACTCACAAAAAGTTATTCAGGCTGCAACAATGGCCAATGTTCATGAAATGATTTTACGTTTTCCTGATGGATACGAAACTCTTATTGGTGCTCATGGTGAAGGATTATCTGGAGGGCAACGACAACGTATTGCATTAGCTCGCGCATTATATGGCAATCCTACATTAGTCGTTTTAGATGAACCTAACTCTAATTTAGATGATTTGGGTATTAAAGCATTAATACAAGCAATTCAAATACTCAAGAAAAATAAAAAAACAGTTATTTTAATTACTCATCAAAAGCAATTGCTTTCAGTGACCAATAAACTCCTAGTTCTTTTTGATGGACACACTAAATTATTTGGTTCCACAACCGCCGTTATTGCTGAATTAAATAACTCATCAATAATAAAAAACACCCAAACACCATCAAATACACCTATTACTCAAAGTAATTCTTAATATTGAGAAAATAATAATGATCACAGAGAAAAATGAAATTAATATAGTCAAAAATATTTCCGATGATCCTAAAAAATTCTTAATAATAGGATGGTCTGTTATTCTTTTAGGCTTAGTTGTCTTTATTTTTTGGGCTGCATTTGCACCTTTAGATAAAGGGGTTTCCACCACAGGTAATGTTTCCATTTCAGGCAACAAAAAAAGTGTTCAAGCATCCGTGGAAGGCATTATCACGGATATTTTAGTGAAGAATGGGGATAGTGTGACTGAAGGCCAAACACTTATTCAATTAAGTCCCATTCAATCAAAAGCCTTAGTAAAATCCCTATCAGATCAATATGACAATTTACTTATAACTCAACAACGCCTTTATGCTCAACTCAATGAAAAAACAGAGTTTATTTTAGACTCTACCGAAAAATACTATTCACCATCAGAGAGCTTAAATAAACACTTACAATTACAAAATAGATTACTTAATGAAAAATATATTGAGTTGCATAGTGAAATAAATGGTTATAACGCCATTATTGATGGCATTTCTAATCGTTTAATTCATCTAAAAAGATCAATACTAAACAAACAAAATCAAATTAATAGTTTGCAGAATCAAATAAAAGATTTACGCACTCTTGCTACTGAAGGCTATATTCCCCGTCATCGTTATCAAGAGGTTGAGCGTGAACTTGCTGAAAATAATAACCATCTTAATGATACTTTAGGACAAATTAGTACCTTAGAAAAACAAAAACTAGAGTATGAACAGAAGATATTACAACGTAATGCTAACTTTTATCAATCAGCACGTACTGAGCTTAATCAAATTCAATTACAAATAAGTGAAACTGAAAAACAACTTATTATTGAATTGGATAAACTGGCCAAAATGCAAATTACTGCCCCTATTTCAGGAACAGTAATGGATTTATCTGTTTTTACACAAGGCGGTGTTGTTAGAACAGGACAAACATTGATGGAAGTTGTTCCTCAAGATCATCAATTAATTATTGAGGCTCGTTTAGCTCCTCATTTAATTGACAAAGTAACTCCTGGACTTCCTGTTGATTTAATGTTCAGTGCTTTTAATCAAAATACAACACCTAAAATTCCGGGTGAAGTTACTTTAATTTCAGCAGACAGACTTATTGATGACAGAACAACAGAACCCTATTATCAAGTGTTTATTAATGTAAAAGATAATACACTTCTTGCTGATAATAAAAATAAATTAAAGGCTGGTATGCCCGTTGATGTGTTTATTAATACAGGCGATCGTTCATTACTCAATTATCTCTTTAAACCTGTATTAGATAGAGTTCATACTTCTTTAACGGAAGAGTAATTATGCTAATAAAAAAACTTTCTACTATTATATTGATATGGATGTTCAGTTTTCATACTTTTGCTATCACATTGTCTGATCTCTATTTTTTAGCTGTAAAAAATGATCCTACTTTTAATGCTGCAATCAATGAACAAGTTGCAGGCAAAGAGTATGAAAACATTGGATTATCCCAGTTACTTCCTAGTGTTCATGTTAATTACCAAAATAATCCACGAAATTGGCAACGTAAAGTTTATCCAATTAATACTAGCCAAGGAGAATTACAGAGAACAGAATATCAAAATTACCAAAGTCACTCTGTCAGTGCGATTATTAGCCAACCTCTATTTGATTACACTGCTTTTAGTGACTACAAATCATCAGTTATACAAACGTTACTATCAGATAGCCGTTTTCAAGTAAAATTCTCTGAACTTGTAATTAGGTTGGTTGATCATTATATTGAATTAGCCTATGCCCAAGATAAATTATTATTAAATCTTTCTCAGCAAGAAATTTATAAAAAACAGCTTACGTCTAGCCAACGTTTATTTGAGTTAGGTGAAGGAACAAAAACAGATATTTCAGAAATCCAAACGCGATTATATTTAACTCAGTCTCAATACACAGATATTCAACTTGAACTAGAAAATGCCAAAAATAAACTAAGCTCAATGATTGGTTCTCCACTTCCTTATAATGAGCATATTGCAAAATTAAATAGCAAAAAATTTATATTACAATCCATCACCCCCAGCAATTATGAAGATTGGGAAATGGAAGTGATGCAAAATAACCTCAATATTCAAACTGCACGCTATGAAATGGCAATAGCGAAACAAGAAGTAGAAAAAAACAGAGGTGAATTTTTTCCAACAGTACAACTCTATGCTTCTTATTCTAATAGTGATTCCGATAGTAATAATACGGTAAATCAGAAATACCAATCTGCCAATATTGGATTTTATGTCAGTTTACCTTTATTTAATGGCGGAAAAACGACAGCATCAATGCGTCAATCTACCGCGATGTATCAGATGAGTGCTTTTGAAAGGGATGCTACTATTCAGCAAATTACACAAGAGTTACGTCATCAATATCAAATTTGTACGACCAGTAATATAAAATTGAATGCATATGAACAGTCTGTCTCCTCCGCTAAATTACAATTAGATGCAACTCAAAAAAGCTATATTGGCGGGCAACGAACCATGGTGGATGTTCTTAATGCTGAAGAATTATTATATCGTGCTCAACAAGATTTAATTAAAGCTAAATATGATTATATTCAAGCTTGGGCATTATTACATCAATATACCAATACTCTGGATATTGAAAAAATAAAACTCATTGAAGGCTATTTTCAATAATATGTTAATATAACGAAAAAGTCCTACATCATGTTGGATATAGGACTTTACATTATAAGTAATCATTGATTACTTATTTTAGCTAGCGGGGAGCCATCACTTCTTTTTAGTACCGTACAACGTTAATACACGGTGAGTAAGAGCAATTGATGCTAGACCGATAAAACATTCAGCTAGGAAAATCAGCATAAATTACCCCCATTCATAAGTACATTTTGTTTGGGCGGGGGTTCTGATAAAGTAAAGTGACTTGTCATATATTGCTTAGCTAACTCCGATTTAATGGACACAATCTAAACCTACCATTAAAACGAAAAAGAGCAAAATAAATTCATCAACAAAATCTATTTTTTAACTTAGATCACATAAAAACAACACAAAAAATCAAATCTAAGTCATGACAAAACTTGAATGACATTTTAGCTCCCTATTTAAAACATATAAATAGATTTAAAAATCAGTCAGTTAAAGAAAACAAATGTTAGATCACCCTGTTTTTCTACAATAGGTTTTATCTTTAATTGGCTTATAACGGATAATATGTCTTTGCGCTCAGGTCTGACCAAAACAATTGCAATACCTTGATAGTTATTCTTTTCAATTAAGTTAACCAGTTGCTTAAGATCATAATATTTATTTTGCACATCAGGATATGCTAAACCATAGGCAAGCTCTCCTCTCGTTTCAGTTAAACGAATATCTGTACGTTTCAATCCCCATGCTAGTGACGTTCCAATACCGACTTCATCAGCTAAAATATAAGGCTTATTTGCTAGTTCACTATAATAATGATTAATTGCTTTTTCAGGAGTGCTTTTACTTTCAATTTTATGTGGGATCGCATATCCAATAGCAAGACTTAATCCAACAGAACAAAATAAAGTTAGCAAACGTGTTGATTTAAAGAATGAAGCAATTCCCATCAGACTCCATATAAAAAATCCCCCTATCGCCAGCATCACTTTATGCTGTTCATCTACTTCATATAGTGTAAATCGAGATGAATAAAGAGAATAAATAATAATAGAAACACCTGTTATTCCAAAGGCTGTATTTATTATTGCGTTAATAGTATGAATTTTTTCATTTGGGTTATTTTTCAATTCTTCCATGTAACTCGCAATCAAAATGGATAACGGAACAAAACAAGGCAACATATAAGTTAATAACTTACCACTAGAGGCTGAAAAGAACGCAAAAAAGATAAATAGCCAAAATGAAAAATAGAGAGTGCCTTTTTTCAAAAAAAGCGCAGATTTAAGTGTACCGAATAGAAATCCTAACCAAGGTAAAATTCCGAGAACAATAATAGGTAAGTAAAACCACATAGGTTGTGATCTTGCTGATCCTTTTGCTATAAAACGCTGTACATGTTCAATCCAAAAAAAGTAATGCCAATAATCTGGGGCTTGAAGTGCAACTGAAATTACCCATGGACCTGCAATAATAAACATAGAGATAAGCGCTATTGGCGCATAACAAAGGACTTCTTTAAAACGAGATAAGCTAATTGCTGTAATCATAAAGACTAATGTGGGCAAAACAACTGCAATAAATCCTTTAGTTAAAAAACCTAAACCGCAAAAAATACCGACTAAAAAGGACGCATAAATTTTTGATTTTTTATCTGTTGTCAATAATCCGCTTAAAAAATAATACATTGCCATAGTAACAAACATAGTCACTATAGGATCAAGGATATTATAAGTGCCAATAGACAACACAAGAAAAGAAGATAAAAATACCACTAATGCATTAAATGCCAGAGATTGATTATGCCAAACTAACAAAGCAGCTCGATAAACAAATAGGCTGGTTAATAACGTTGAGGTGACAACAACAATGCGAACGGAGAAATGACCACCTCCAAATAACCATTGTGCAATACTGTTTAGCCAATACCCTAAAACCGGTTTTTCAAAATAGCGAATATCGAGCAAATAAGGCACAGACCAATTACCTGATGTCAGCATTTCCCTGCTAATTTCGGCATAACGAATTTCATCTGGTTGCCACAATAGCCGCGTTTCTAAAGGAATGAAATAAGTTAATAATATAAAAATAAAAAGTAGAAACCATTTATATCTTTCTATAAAACTGACGCTCATACATTCCTCATTAAAATAGAAAACTCACCTTACAAAAACTAATTAGTTAGAATGGTTATATTATAAAAAATTCAATTATTATTCATTAATTTATAATTAACTAAAACACAGCAATAATGACACACAACACATTGAGATAATTACAATTTATAAAACAAAACATATATATACTGATAGAGTTGATTGCTTTAATTCATCATTTTTTAATTTATTATTAATCTATTTTTAATAATAGATATTTTTATTTCACTACTTTTAACTTAAACAAAAAATAAACAAGCTATAAGAAATAAAAAGGCCAGAATGAACTTATTCTGGCCTTATGACTATTTTATTTTAGTTATATAATGATAAAAATCTTATTTACTAAATTCTTTAAAAGCACCCATAGTGTTGGCGGCATACATAACTGAAGGGCCACCACCCATATAAATAGCAACGCCCAATGCTTCTGCAAGTTCTTGTTCTGTTGTACCGAGTTCGACTAAAGTTTTAGTATGGAACCCAATACAACCATCACAACGATTGGCAACAGCAATTGCAATCGCGATCAATTCTTTTGTTTTTGAATCTAATGCTCCTTCTTTGCCCCCTGCTTTTGTGGTACTCATAAAAGCTTTCATCACTTCTGGAATATTTTGAGACAATGCTCCCATGTTATTTGCAATGTCTGTTACTATTTCTTTGTACTTACTCATTAGATATCCCTTAGTTAATATATATTTTTATATAATATAAAAATATAATATCAAATCATATAATTTGATCAAGATAAATTGAGCATGTGTGATCTTTTCTGCTTAAAATAATCTCAAAATAACGAGGTTTAGAATGTCAATTATTGATGAATGGGCTGAACGCCACATTGAACAAGCACTACAAAAAGGTGAGCTATCATCACTTAAAGGTGAAGGTAAACCTCTGATCCTTGATGATAATAGTCATGTACCTGAGTCACTTAGAGCAAGCTATCATTTATTAAAAAATGCGGGTTTCTTACCTCCTGAAATGCAAGATAGAAAAGAAGCATTATCTCTAGCCGAAATTCTAAGTACGCTGAGTGAAACAGGAGAAGAGCATGAATCGCTGCAAAAGCGTTTAGTATTGCTTGAATTAAAATTACAACAAGCAGGTTTAGATACTCAGTTTTTACATGCAGATTATGCCAACCAATTAACTGAGAAATTGGCAAATCATAAAAAAGAAATGGATAAAAAATAAAAAGTAAAAAGAAAAAAGCTTATACATCTCTGTATAAGCTTCTGTTATAGCGAAGAATTAACCTGCTGTTGGTGTGTAATAGATTGGTGAGCCAGGTCCTACTGGTAAATGGAATACAAATACCCATAAGTAGAATAAGAGTGACCAGCCAATTAAGAAAATAACAGAATATGGCAACATCATAGAAATCATAGTACCAATACCCGTATCTTTCTTATATTTTGTAGCAACCGCTAATATCAAACCAAAATAACTCATCATAGGGGTAATGATATTAGTAACAGAATCTCCAATTCGATATGCTGCTTGGATTGTTTCTGGTGCATAACCTGCAAGCATTAGCATTGGTACAAAGATAGGTGCTGTTACCGCCCATTGTGCCGATGCAGAACCTATCATTAAATTAATGAAGGCACAGATTAAAATGAACCCTAAAAACAACAAACCACTTGGCATATCAATACTGTTAAGTAATGCGGCACCTTTAACAGCAATAACCTGGCCAATATTTGTCCAACCAAAGAAAGCAACAAATTGGGCAGCAAAGAAAATAATGACTAAATAAAGCCCAAGCGTACTCATCGAATTCGCCATGGCATCAACAATATCTTTATCTGTTCTCATTGTCTTAGCAACCCAACCGTAAACAATACCCGGAATTGCAAAGAATAAGAAAATAAAGACAACAATAGATTTTAAGAAAGGAGAATTACCAATTAGCCCTGTTTCTTGGTTTCTCAATATGCCATTTTCAGGAACAACAGTTAGCGCCAAAATCACGCACATAACAATAAATGTACCCGTTGCAGCCCATAATGCTTTCTTTTCTAACGACGTAACTTCAGCCGCATTCCTTAAATCATTTTCTTCTTCATCAAGTTCATTACCGTTATATGGACCCAATTGAGGTTCAACGATTTTTTCGGTGATGAAGTAACCTAAGAAAGTGATCAGGAATGTACTGACAAACATAAAGTACCAGTTTGCTTCAGCACCCACGATATAAGTTGGATCGATGATACGTGCCGCTTGCTGTGTAATGCCCGATAGTAATGGATCTATCGTACCTAAGAGCAAGTTAGCAGAGTAACCACCAGAAACCCCAGCAAATGCAGCCGCAAGACCCGCTAGAGGATGTCGTCCTAATGAATGGAAGATAATTGCTGATAACGGTATTAATACTACATACCCTAATTCAGCAGCGGTATTCGACATTATACCTGCGAACACAATGGCTAAAGTAGTCATTTTACGTGGTGCTTTCATTACCACTAAACGCATAACTGCGGATAATAAACCAGCACGTTCAGCAATACCGACACCTAATAATGCCACCAGCACCGTACCTAAAGGAGCAAATCCCGTAAAGTTTGTGACAATATTGGCCAATATACGGCGAATACCATCGGCATCTAACAAGCTAATAATATGAATATAGCCATCTTCAGCGCGTCCTTTAGCGCCCTCTGGTCGGGGATCTTGTACGGTGACACCAAAATATTCACCAACCGCCGAAGAGACAAGTAAAATAGCAATTAAAATAATAAATAAAATAACGGGATGGGGTAGCGCGTTTCCTAACCATTCCACTGTGCGTAGAAAGCGACTGCCTCCCTGTTTTTTTGTTTGCATCATTTATCCTTTTTATAAAAAAACAGAAAATGCACAGTACACAACCCTTTTTGTTATGACTATCTGTTAATCCTATTTACAACCGCCTTATTTAAGATAAACATCATGATAAAATTATTAGATAACATATTTTTTAACTTATTAAACAATAAGATAAAAATAAATCACACAATTACAAATCACTTACATTAAAATTAATTTATAATATCTAAAATTAAAAAATGTGCATAAGGTAACATTTTTTAACATTATTGTGATTATTTATTAACCTTTTACGACTAAAAATATCTTAAATTAATAGCCAGAATCGATTAAACACTCTGATAAACCTGATAGTAACGGTTGTAATTACTATAAAAGAGAAAACAATGTCGAATAAACGGTCAAAATAGGTTAAAAGCTTAGTTTATTTGTAACATAAATAGGTAATTTTACAGTAGATATTATACGTATAACTATACGTAGAATGAAGAATCGATAATCTAAGAAAGGAACGATTAAAATTGTGAAGTTAATATTTGAAAATAGTATTGCTGATTTTTTTAAAGATAAAAAAGAAAACAAGTAATACTTCCCCTCTTTAATAACAGCTCAAATTCATCTCACAATTTAATACTTTTTATATAAAAAAAAAGGGCAAGGTCTCCCTTGCCTTACCAATTAGGTAATCAATCAAAGAAACACATACACACTAAAACACCAAAATTTGGATCTTATTTAGTCGTATGTATTAGTATAAAAAGACATCGGGTGTCGCTTCAGCAATGATACTGCTACGTTTATCAACACGCAGATTTTCTGATGAGGATTTTGGTATAAAGCAATCTTCAAAAAACCAATAAATAGGTGTATTTAAATAACTAGCTAATAAAACAAGATAGCTTAAATCTATCTTATTCATCCCGCGCTCATATCGAGAGAATTGCTGTTGGCTTACGCCAATTTTTTCAGCAATTTGCATACCGGTATAACCCAATTCTTTACGCTTTTTTTGAATTCGCTTTCCAACTAACGCATTAACATCAATATCTGTAAAATCGTAATTCATCATAATATTCACCCATTATCATGATTAAGGCATCGTTAAAATAATTGAACCTGAACCAGAGAAATAGCCTGGTGCAACGCGACCATTGGTATGTAAAATTGATTTAACCTCTACAGGTATGGTTCCGTTTTTAGGAACATCAATTACAGAGCCTCTTTCACCAGGATAACCATCAAGAAATAAATCAGCATAAAGGCTATTATCAGGTCGTAATGGAACTCGGCCACTGTCCGAGCCTGATGCGATAACCAGAACTTTCATTGCTAAGTTGCAAGTCACATTAATATTTTGAGCTCGTGCTGCATTTTCTAAACTGAATTCGTCAATATCGCCATAATTAAGGTTTACAGCTCCTTCTGTTATTTTGCAGGCACCAACGGGTGGCGGTGCAATACCACATAATGATCCCGGTAATAAACGTCCATTTGGAGACCAGCAGCCTTCCTTAGATTCATAAAATAGCCCAACACACTCTTGGTTTGAGGTCAGAGGATCACCATCATGTCTTGCCGTTCCTTGTATTGGAAAACTCTCTACTCTCATAACGGCATCACGAACCCCCGCTAAATAAGGTTCTTTTTCAACGCGAACAATACTTCTTACTGCCGAACCTGGAGAGCCATTAGCATCATGCTTATGGTTAATTGTTATCCAGCATTTACTCCAGCCATAACAAGGGTTGGGAGTATAAGGGTCTTCAGGGTCCCAGCGTTGAATAACATAGGTATATGTGGCGTGAGCAGGCTCACCTTCGGAATGTGTTATATAAGAAAAAATAGATGCCATCGCCGGTGCTGAAAACAGCAAACCTATTGCAATACATAAAGCTGGAAATCGCTTTAATATAGACATAGAAAACCTCAACCCTAATAATTAGTCATAATTCAAATGGAATGTGGCTATTGCACTAAATGGACCGCGTTTAATGGATTGATTGGCAATCGCATCCGGTTCCCCTTGAATAAAGGCATAAAAATTTAAAATAGTGTCATCCGCATTTAATGAAAGTTTGTCTGTCTCTTTATTAACAGGTAAGGCATTTCCATTCTCAGACTCCAATCCAACCGCAATTCCTGCCGCTTGGCTACTTGAGCTAATCGCTAAAAAGCCTTGCCCTGCCATGGCTTGGTTTTCATCCCCTTTAAATGTAATTTTGACGCTTTTACCAATCGTGAGATCACATTCAGATAAGCGAATTTGAAATAATTTGCTTGGTGTTCTTTGATATGCATAAAGATTTTTATCAGGAATATTGCCAAAATCTAATTCAACGGTTTCATCACCAGGTTTTATGGTGCAAGGCTCATCAACTAATATGCCGTGAAAGTACATATTGTCTGGTGCAGAAAACGCCGTTGATGTTAATCCCATAAATGTGATAAAGCCCAAAACGAACGGGATCGATAATCTTTTCATTTTCATCAATACGCTCCTATTGGTATTCAGCAAGAAGTGTTGCTGAAACTTCAAATGCACCTTCAGGTAGCGTGCTACCCGGTCTTTTAACCGGCACAGCTTGGATCACTGGAGGATTATCCGGTGATATCGCAATGCGTTCGTTTAATTTAAAAGGCTGGCCATCTTGTGTGAGATGAATACCTAAATCAGGAATATTGGTTTGTAGCGCAGCTTCATCAAACTGTGTTTTAGGTCCAATAATAGAAAGACCTAAATCCCATCCTTTTAAATTTGGATCGCAGACCAGTTGATAATTCACTGATTCGGTGTAATTAATACCATCTACTTTATGAATACCCACGTTGTGTCCAAAATAGACATCAATCAGTTGGTTATTGCTGATAACACAAGGAGGTGGAACTAATAAGGTGCCAAATAATTTCATATTCGGTGTATCTGCACCCATGACAGTGTAAGAATTCAGTAATGCAATCAGGCATATGTATTTTAATTTATTCATTTTCTGGCCCCTTACTGATAATCCACATGCAACGTGCCACTAGCGACAAAATCGCCACCACTTAATGTGGCACTCTGATCACGAACAGGAATAGCTTCTAAATCAGGCAAATTAGGGTAGGTAAAATTAATCGCTTTGCCTAAATCTAATAATTGGCCTTGATATAAAATACGCACCCCTAATCCCGTAATATCTGTTTGTAGTGCATTTGAATCGAATCCAGTTGCGCTGCCAGTGATATAAACCTTCATTGCATTTGTCGGCATCTTTTGGCACGTCGCAGTATAGTGAACTGGCTGTTTATAATTTGCGCCATCAATACGCGTACTCATCACTTCGCCAAAATTTACCTCAATCATTTTGCCGTCATTGATCAAACAAGGCGGTGGGGCAATAACATTCCCAGTAATATTGATATAAACAATTCCTGGAATAACATCTTTCACCGTTCTAGCGGGTAAATTCGCAACAGCAGTAAAACTTAGGCCTCCAGTAAATGTTGCCAGAATAAAACTCAACACTGCTTTGCTTGGGCTAAACCGCTGTTCCATTTTCATAAAATAGACCTATTTAGTATCCTGCTGATGTTTCTGTCACTTTGCATTCATTGCCATTACAGCTAAATTTCATCTGTGGACGTCCACCATAATCATTGATGTAACTTAATACTGGTGACGCACCAAATGCAGAAGCATTTAGGTTTATCGTGCCTGTGCTTTTAGGCGCAATCATTAATGGCTGAAAACCATCAAGACTTTTCCCTTGTAACCCTGTCAATCCATCAACTAATGTTACGTAGTAAGGTGTTGGGTTATTCACTTCGTAACGATCACCTTTTTTCGTTAAGATGATTTTTTCTTGCCAAGGATGAGTCAGATCTGTTTGAGTGGCATAAATAGCCGCTGGGCGATAAAACAACTTAATTCGTGTTTGTAATGCAATTTGCAACACGTTGGGTTTATCACTACGAGGTGGAATTTCACGCAAGTTAAAATAGAAAACGCTTTCTCTATCTTGTGGTAACTTGGCAATATCAGGCAATGACTGCACTTTTACTTGGCTTTTATCGCCTGGTTCAATACGTTGGATTGGTGGTAAAACCAGTAATGGAGAATCAATACGTTCACCATTCTCATTTTCCATCCAACCTTGTGCTAAATAAGGCAGCTCTTTATTTTGATTACTGACATTTAAACTAATTGATTTATCCGCGCCATTAAAAATGACGCGCGTTCTATCTAAAGCAATCGCGGCAATGGCTTGACTAGTAAACATCATTCCAGTCAATAAAGTGGTTGTTACAACAAATAAGCGCTTTAATAACATCATTTTAAATTACTCTTTTTGTCTGAAATTATTGTTATCTTTCCCTTTTGCCTAACCTTATTTTGTGATCAATTGAGGTTTAGGTAAGGGTTCGGTTCTTTGATTGATTGTTGATGGTGTGGTATTACCATCACCACAAGTTAGTAATAATGAAGATATAAACATGCCTTCAACTAATGTCGGGATCTGAACTTTGCACTGTGCTTGTCCATTCCAACGCACACTCAACACATCGCCACTATTAATACCTGTCAGGTAGACATTTCCACCATCATTGACAATACCGAGCTCTCGGCCTTTATCAGTTGTGACACTGGCACCAAATGGTGGATAAGTTCCGTCTTGTAAACGAATGATAGCCATGGCTTTTTGTCCCGACACTACATCAAAGTGACGGTAGCCTATTGCGCCTTCTGTTAGGGTTAGTTGTTGAATTGAGCGTAATGCTTCAGCGTTATCAGGCATCTGATCAAGGTCGATACTGGCACTACTACGGTAATAATCATTAATATCAGGCAGTATGGCTTTACCAAAAGCATTGGTACGAGTAATAGCACCGATACTCTTCACTGGTACATCAGAAATACCATCTGTATCAATAAGTAAACGAGTACTACCTGTACGACTTGTACGGTGTAATGCCCCACCTTTTGGTGTCAATGTTGCCCCACCTTGCAATGATAATGTGGCTGATGTGTATTCATCATTTATATGGCTCGCACTGGCAGTGATTAATGCTGCATCAGCGTAATGCATGAGATAGGCATCTGCAGATGGTTTACCGTTACTACTTAAACCAGCACCAACACGATAGCTACTATTGTCATCAATACGATCGTAATAACTGACGTTATGTGAATTACCGTGTTTGTTAATCACGGTGTTGTAGCTAATGGTTGCACGATCGCTCCAAGGCATACTGACATTCATATAAATGCCATTATCATTGGTGCCATTGAATTTATTACGAAACGCCGACAGACTGAGATTGATGTTTTTAAAGCGACCAATATCCATCGCTTTGGCTAATGACAAGTTATAGTTATCATTATTAGGCTTATTCCAATAAGTCTGATGGCTATAGTTTAAGTAAGCACTTAATCCCCATTCAGGGAACTGCTTACTAAACATAATGGTATAAAGCTCTTTATTGTTATCTTCTTCACCATCACGATAACGGCGATCTAAATATTGGTTCATACTCATAAAATCACGTTCAGAGAATCGATAGCCTGCGAATGTCACTTGGCTATTTATTTGTTCAAAACGTTTTGAGTAACTTAAGCGATAAGAACCACCGTGATAGCGCTTGTTATCACTTGGAATTTTGGCCCAAGAATGTGTTGCATCAAAAGAGATGGCCCCCAACGCCATTAAGTCACGACCAATACCAGCAGAAACAGAGTTATAATCGCCAGAGACTAATGAACCACCATAAAGTGACCAACCATTACTAATACCCCACGAAAATTCACCCATACCAAAAATAGGGCCTTCGGTATTACGGTTCATATCTGACGGTTTACCTGCAGATAATTTATATTGCACTCGGCCAGGACGTGTTAAATAAGGAATACTCGCAGTATCCATTTGGAATTCTTGAACAGATCCATCTTGTTCTTCAACACGTACATCTAATTTGCCGCTCACTGCATCATTAATGTCCTGAATACGAAACGGCCCTGGAGCAACCTGAGTTTCATAGATCACACGACCTTGTTGGCTAATCGTCACCTTCGCATTCGTTTTTGCGACCCCCGTTACTTCAGGGGCATACCCCCTTAAGTTAGGCGGTAGCATATTGTCATCCGTAGATAAATTAATCCCAGTAAAACGGAAGTTATCGAAAATGTCAGAGCGTGAATAAGTCTCCCCCATCACAAGGCGAGCACCTAATTGGGTGATTGCTCTATAAAGATAAAGCTGGTTCCATTTCCAACTATTTTCAGTGCTATCGGGAAGACCCGTTGTATGCTGATAACTTGCTTGCCAATCAGCACGGAAACGCCAAACCCCTAGGTTTGCGCCCACGGTTCCTAAACCTGTAACTTGTTGACGTTGTTTTCCTTTAGCGGGATCTGTCACGTTAGCATTGACGTTATAGTCAAAAAGCACTCCTGAGATACCGTGATCCCAACGAGAAGGTGGATCCCAGTTTGGTGCTGAATATTCAAGATAAGCTTGAGGAATAGTCAGAATAAGATTGCCACTTCCTAGACTTGCATTTACTGTCATTCCAGGAATGGAAGAGATATCAAGACAACTTCCATTATCTTGATATTTAACTTTTTCAGCCCATTCAGGTTTAAGGCCTATTTGATGGATCAATTCTGGAGGTAAGCAAGGTTCACTACCTTTAGGATCATTGGCAGGCACTACATAATTAATGTTATAAAGTTCAGGGAGTTCATTATTGTTAACACGAACAACAAACTCATATCGGCCAGGCATAATATAGCCCGCACGAGAGAAATCTGATAAGTCGATATTTTGCTTATCTTTTAGATCCAGAATATCGGCATTAAATTCAATATCACTATTTGCTAAAGCTGAACTTGAAATACTGGAAGCCCCAGTAAGGATTAAATAGATCAGTACAGCAACAGGCCGAATAGTATGTTGTTTTTTCTTTTTTTCCGTCCCTAAACCAACGGTTTTGAATGATCTCGCCATAAATTATCCAACCCGATCCATTTAATAGTATTCCAGCTTAAATCGCAGCGTTGTACGGTAATTCCCTGCTTTGGGTATTTCGTTATTTTTGACTATTCGCGCTTGATAAAGTAACGCCATTGATTTCGAATCAATACCAACAGGGGGCAATGGTTGCCCTGGAATAGCTTGTCTACCATAACGATCAGCTATCGCTAATGATGCACCTCTTGCTTCACCAGAAAGCGTAAAATTACCATTTTCGTTAGAAGGTCCTTCAAACGTTGCAATAAAACGAGGGTTGTCCGCTTCCTGACCTTTTTGTTCAATTAGCGTACATTCCGTTAATCTGATAGAAAAATACTCAATAGGTCCTCGCCCTTCAGTCACTAGCATTGGAATAGAAACCGTTGTCAGTGGAATAACTTGTTCACCACTTCCTGCTGCAATCGTGCAAGATGGTTCTAAGATCGAGCCTGAAAGATTAAGTACCCCAAATCGCTGATGCATGTTTTTATCTTGTTTTACATCACTTGCTATTACCGATGTTGTCAGTAAGCTGGCAATAAGGCATAGCCATAGTGGTGTCATCTTGCGATTCATATTTTTCTCCGTAAGAAAAAAATCGTTAAAAATAGACACAGGAAATAAAGCCCTGTACATCCATGTACAGAACTTATTTTTTCTTACTGATAAGTCAGTGCGAAAGTTGCAATTGCAGTGAAGTCACCTGGAACAGCGGCTTCTGCAGCAGAACCTTGTAGGTAAGCAGCGAAGTTCAGGTCATTATTACCATCACGTAAGTTTTGAGCTGCACTTGGTGTACCTAATTTGATTTGTTTACCACCCGCATCAGTGATAACAACAGCAGCATTTTTAGCGATACCTTCAATACCTAAAGAGCCTGCTAAAATGTCTGCATCTTCTGAACCAGTGAAGGTTGTTTGAACTGTTTTATAAGTTTCAGTTGTGCAATTTTCTAAAGAAATTTTGAAATCACGAGAATTACTACGGCCACCATCTTTTAATGCAGCAGTAGAAATTTGACCTAATGGAACAGTTTGATTTTCTGAATCAGGATGAATAGAACAAGGTGCATCAATAATTGAACCAACAAATTTAACAGTACCGTGACCTTGGTCAGCAGCAAATGCAGAACCCGCAGCAACAGATAAACCTAAGCCAAGAACTAACGCTAATTTATTTAATTTCATCTTTTTGTTTCCTAAAATATAAAGGACGAAGACATTAAAAATAATAAATTCATTAGGATTGAATTATTCCTAATTGAATGACTCATTATTGAGTTTTTTAATTTTGGTATACTTGTGCCCGTCCAAAACGAAATTAAATTTCGTTAGAAACAAAACAAAATACACCAAATTGTTTACTATTATTCTCTGGCTTCTCACTTAAGTCAAATTTAATGTTCATCACATATCATCATTTATTTAACATATTGATATTTATCATTATTTCAAAAATCAAATATGATTAGTTACTTTGTTTAAAATCTAGAAATAAATTTTTTTACTTTTTTCACAAATTATAGTAATTGCACTTAGAATTATAAACTCTTTTTCTGATATTTAAAGTCAGATTATCTAAATGTGTTTAATTTCGAGATGAAAATTTTTAACAAAACAATTTGGTGTATTCTGTTTATTTCTCTAAAGATGGCCGAATTCCTACCTATACTCATTTTTCGCTTTGTCAATCAATCACTTTCATTTTCTAAAAATAAATAAACTTTCAATAAATTTGTTTAAAATTAACAAGTAAAAGCGCAAGCATAAAAAAAACACAACTCTTTATTGATACCTATTACTTGTTATAGTTATGTATCAATTGACTTTTGTTCCTTGTTATCTCATTGAAAAGGTTATGAAAATGAAGCAACGTAAGTTTCTTACACGTTTTGAGATCAACTCTATTTTGAAGCAAGCAAAAGAAGGACGATATCCAGAAAGAGATTACTGTATGTTTTTAATGTGTTTTTTACATGGATTTCGTGTTAGTGAGCTATGCAGACTAACCTTAAGCGATATCGATTTGGAAAGTAGGTGATCTGCTTTAATCAAACAGGACACTTTAATAATGGAATATAATCCAATTATTGAGGTGTTAAATGAAAAAACGAACAAATAGATTTTATACTACTGAGTTTAAGCAAGAAGCGGTCG
>NZ_PENV01000014.1:0-123050 GCF_003144375.1 Proteus genomosp. 4 str. ATCC 51469 | reverse complement strand
AGCATTAGGTTTACCAATAATGAGTAAGGCTATTAGCCCTTATGTATCGAGTTGGTTAGGTAGCACTACTGTTGCTAGCCGTGTGGTAGGTGTAACAACTACGGGCACAGCAAATTTAGTCATGCAGGTGCATAATATTAACACAGACCCAAAAGCGAGCTTTAGTTATGCAAGCTTTGGTTCTTCTTTGTTAACAGGAGGAATAACACCAGGAATGGGATATTTGGGAACGCTCACAATGAATACAACTGGTGCGGGTATTTCAAGTTTAATTGATGGAGGATCACCTTGGGTCTCAATGGGAGGCGCATTAGTTGGTTCAACAATCGGCTATGGAGGCACAAAATGGTTAACTCATCATTTTGATAATAAATTTAATCCTTGGTCTAGCGGGCTTAAAGAACGCCCATTAGTAGTAATGCCATTAATTACAGCTCCGCCAACGGTATCAGTATACCAAGTATTATAGGAAGTGGTGCTGGTGCTCTGGGTTCCGAAGATGCGAATAAAATAGTTACAGATAAAATAAAAAAATTGAATGACGAGGAATAAAAATGAGATTGCTTAAATACTTTCTTCTACTTTGGGTTGCATTCTCTTTTATGGTTTTCCTTACTCTATTAATAATAAAAGCTCTAATAGAATTAATCTTCTATTTCTTAATAGAAGGTAGTCTTTTTTCTATTACTAAAGAGAATTTTATAGATTATATAAGTTTGGGAATGGGATTTGGTTTTTTCTTTAGCATAGTTGCTTGTTTAGTCAGTTATCTTGAACATAAAAGACACTAATGTTTTTACAAAGAAAAAATGAGCGCTACACTAAGTTTTGTATGATTATTTCACTCCTCAGCCAACTGAATTATTAGCAATTTGATTTAGTGGAAGAGGGGGGAATATCAAACTCATTCAGCCATCTCCCCTCTCAATAGTCAGTTTTGAGCTTGTGATTTAGTACTAATCCTTTGGCATTATTTTATTAGCATGTTTTTCAAATCTAAATTACGACAATCTCTATCAATCCTTAACTCCTGAAATTAAAATTGAAGGATATTATGGAAAACCCGATGGAGTAGGGGAAACTGCTTGGCCAGTATATAATGGCAGGAAACAATGATATGTATAGCAGAAAAATATACTTAAGATGGAGCCAATTCCATCAACATTATGCTCCATCTGGTATGAACATTAATGAAGATATTAGAAGAATACCAAAACAAGGTTATGGAGTTTGTGAAATAGCTGCTTGGTTGTCCGATGATATCCAATATTCTATTAACTCAATTGATATTTGGATAAGAAATTTTTCTGATTTTATTGAAGGAAAATTAGCAGATGGTTGCTTCGGTATGGGGAACGCCCATTGGGTTTTAGCTGTACAAGATAAAGTTTTTATCGGTTGTGAGTATGTAATTGAACAGCAGGTTATACTCACAATTGAACAAATTCTTTATGTGCTGGAACAGTATCGTCAATTTTTAGAAGCAGATTATACTAATCCTCAAATTCAGCTAGAACCCATTGATGTTGAATATATTGCGGAAGGTGACGTGGCGGTAAAGTTATATGAATCACTAGAAGGTTCGTATGGAATGCCTTATTGATGAGTTTTAAAGAAAATCCCAACGGTGGAAAGTATTTCAAAGTGTTGGGATTTCTTTTTTAATCATCAGCTTAAAATAAATCCAACGACAGGAGATAGAGTCCGTATCGGTAATGGGCATTTAGATATAATACAATGAGGAATTGGTTTGAAAGCAATATTAAAAGGACTATTTAACGATTTTTATGATGTAGATAGTTATTATCCTGATGATGAAGAGTGTTTTTCTTTGAATTTATTACTGCGTATAGGCACAGAAGATAGTAATGGTGCTGATAATTTTGATCTATTTGTTTGTTCTCCTAAATGGATTTTGAAGAATGTGTGGGAACCTCGGATATTTAGGCATACGCTTATTACACGAGAATATAATATTAATGAAATAAAAAAAATTATTGAAAACTATATTGCCAAATGTGATGGCAACACATGGTTAGAAGTAGCTGAAAAACTTTCTCGTTATTTCTCATGGGAATATGAGGATTACTATTTTTAATTGTATTAATTACATAACATCGCTTAGTTGATGATTTTATTTGATTTTAATAATTTTTAAATTATTAAAATATTTAGATATGAAAATCATAAGTACACGGTGAATATCATTTGAAAATAAAAATTCACCTCGTATCCGAAAATAAAAAATATTTACAAGCTATTTACCATCCAGTGTTATGTGGATAAAATAAGCAAAAAAATTTATAGTTACAACTTTTACGGGATATGACTTGAGAAAGTATTACTTAAAATAATTTCAGTAAATAAGTATAAAATTAAAAAATGAAATAAGCAATACGGTATTATTAGTTATTAAGGAATACAAAGTGACAGTTGATTTTGTTTGGCTGAAAAGAATAGATAAATCTCTGGCAAGACTCAAAGAACGCTATCAAAAACCTAGCCTAAGTTAAATAAATATTGGCTAGGTTTTATTATTTAAATCATACTATAGCTTAAAAAGAATAAAGTGAATCTTTAGACTCTTTTAATTTTTGTGCTAATTCAGAAGCTTCATATCGCTCTGTTACTATTTCGATGTAAGAGGCATTCTCTGCTGATTCGGCTACTTCAAGCGCTTTATTCAACTCATCTATCGTTGTGACTTTCTCACAATGCCAATCTCTTGCACCAAAAGCTTTAGGTAATTGATGATAATTCCATTGAGCAAGATCGTTATAATAGGCTTCAGGATAATCACATAATAATCGTTCAATTAAATAACCATCGTTATTTAAAACAAGAATAATCGGTTTTAACCCAAAACGAACAAATTGACTTATTTCTTGTACGGTTAATTGATGTGAGCCTTCACCTGTAATTAAAATAACTCGTTTGTTAGGCGCGGCAAGTGCAGCACCAAATGATGCAGGTGTTGCCCAACCAATAGAACCCCATAATGTTTGGTTATGGAATTGAGCACCTTCTGGTAACAGAGCAAAGCCTAATCCCATCGATGATGTACCTGTTTCAGCAATAATAATATCGTTAGGTTTAAAGAATTTCTCTAATCGGGGGTAGAGGTATTGAGCCGTAATTTCACCGTTAACAGATAAAATAGCGTCTTCTAATCCCTTAGCTTTTATCTGATGATACCTTTTATTTGGTAGTCGTTTGGTTAGTTCAGAGAGAATATCTTCCATATAAACAGAAGAATAGATAACCGAATCAATTTCAACATATTCTGGCATGATGCTGATAAATTGTTCTGGTTTAATATTAGCGGTGAAACTTCCCGTATTAAAGTCGGTCATCATTGCTCCGACCCCTAATACATATTCACTATTTTCGACAAACTCTCTGACATCAGGCGTCATTAATTGTCCATCATACATCCCAACATATTGAGTATTAGATTCACTTAATATGCTTTTATCCATAAACATAGTGGCATAAGGTAAACCTGTTTTATCAATAAAAGCTTGGACATTATCTGATAACCCTAAACGCGCGGATAAAATACCGGGTAATACGCAGATATTATTGCTTTGCGTAAGCTTATCAATAATCAGTGATACCACTTTTTCTAGTGTTTCTTTATCACTTATTTGTTTTTTTGGTGTGGTAACAGATGCATTTTCTATCACTGGCATCACAGCATAATCAGATGGTAAACCAATATAAACAGGACGACGCTCTTTTAATGCTGTCGCAATTAAACGCTCCATTTCAGCAATACAATTTTCAGGCGTTAATATTGCATGAGCACAAGCAAGACGTTGGGCTAATTGATAGAAAATATCAAAATCACCATTACCTAAGGTATGATGAACGAGACGTTTGCTTTTTTGTACACCACTTGCTGGCATACCAACTAAATGAAAAATCGGTAGGTTTTCTGCATAAGAGCCTGCAATAGCATTAATCGCACTTAATTCGCCAACACCAAATGTTGTCGATAACGCTGCCATACCTTTAATTCGAGCATAACCATCAGCAGCGTAAGCTGCATTTAATTCGTTGCAATTACCAATCCAACGCAGATGATTGCTATTACAAATCGTGTCTTCTATAGGAAAAGCGTAATCGCCAGCAACACCAAAAACATCACTTATGCCTAAGTCATATAATCGGTTTAGCATATATTCAACAACAGTCTTATTCATATTATCTCCAGAATATCCGAATAATAATCTGTAAAAATGGGATTATTCATTTATATTATGCTTAATGTTTTACCGCGGATATAAATCAATATGAAATGGTTTATTATTATTGATGGTATAACTAAATGTAATAAGGTAAATGTTACTAATGGATATTCGTACATTACGTTATTTTGTTGAAGTCATTCAATTAAATGGCTTTAGCCGAGCTGCTGATGCTCTATTTATTACTCAGCCTGCAATTAGTCGTAGCATTAAAAAATTAGAAAATGAATTAGGTGTTATTTTATTAGTAAGAGAAGTCGATGGTGTAAGGTTAACGGATGATGGTGCGATACTTTTTGAACATGCAAAAAAAATACTCGCACAATTTAATAGTATGAATAAAGCTATACAGGATAAGTCAGGACCATTGACAGGGACATTAAATGTGGGATTACCTCCGGTAATAGCTTCGACGTATTTTGCCGATATTATTATGGCATTTAGTTCTCTACACCCTCAGGTTGAACTAAAAATATTTGAATTAGGAACTAAACAAATGGCAGAAGCGATGATAGAGGGAAAAGTAGAAACAGCGGCCGTAGTATTACCTTTTAATAATGACATATTTGAATTAACACCTTTTTCAGAAGAAAGCTTGATGCTATTAGTATCTCCATCACATCCTTTAGCCATCAAAAAAGAAGTACATTTTAAAGAGTTGATTAATGAACCATTTATTTTTTTCTCTGAAGATTTTCGCATTAATGATTTAGTTTATAGTGCCTGCGGTATTTATAATACAAAGCCTATTGTTGCGGGACGCAGTAATCATTTAGATTTAATTATAGCGATGGTAAAAGCGGGTGTAGGTGTAACGCTACTGCCTGGGAGTATGTGTAATAAAAATCCCATTGATGATTTAGTGGTACTTCCTGTTGTTGAACCTACATTGTCATATCAATTGGCATTAGCGAATAATAAAAATAGTTATAAAAGTCGAAGTTGCCGAGCATGGGATCGACTAGCAAGAGAAAAGCTAATAATAGAATAAAATAGTAAATTGAGGCTTATCTATATTCTATTTAAGAAATAAATGTCAAAAATATTTTTAAATAACAAAAATGGCTAAACATAAAATATATTATTTTTTTTGGAAATGTGGATAGCAGTATAAAAGCAATTATATAAATGATAAGTTTATATTTTGCACGTAGCCTTATGAGTAATAATAAAAGCGAGCAAAATACAAATTAATCAGACAAGACAGGAATAGGATAGGGAAAATGAATGAGAGTAATAGCTCTGTAAATCAACATTTTATTCGTAAACTTGAAAGTATTGTTGGTAAAAAACAGGTATTAACACAAGCACATAAAACAGAACGTTATCGTAAAGGCTTTCGTTCAGGACAAGGTAAGGCATTAGCAGTTGTATTTCCTGCCAATTTATTAGAACAATGGCGTGTTTTTAAAACCTGTGTTGAAGCTGATAAAATCATTATTATGCAAGCGGCGAATACGGGATTAACCGAAGGTTCGACACCTAATGGTGATGATTATGATAGAGATATCGTAATTATTAGTACATTACGTCAAGACAAAATACAGGTTCTCTCAGAGCATAATCAAGTTATTGCCTTTCCTGGTAGTACGCTGTGGCATTTAGAAAAAGTATTAAAGCCATTAGGACGTGAACCTCATTCTGTTATTGGCTCGTCTTGTATTGGCGCTTCTGTTATTGGTGGGATCTGTAATAACTCCGGTGGGGCTTTAGTTCGTCGAGGTCCTGCTTATACAGAATTATCGCTGTATGCTCGTGTCAATGAAAAGGGCGAAGCTGAATTAGTTAACCACTTAGGAATTGATTTAGGCGAAACCCCAGAAGAAATTTTAACGAATTTAGATAATCGTCATTACCACGAGCAACAAATACAAGCGACAGAAAAATTAGCATCCGATCATGAATATCATGAACGTGTGCGTGATGTAGATGCCAATACGCCTTCTCGGTTTAACAATGATGAACGTCGTTTATATGAGGCTGCGGGGAGTGCGGGTAAATTATCTGTATTTGCTGTGCGATTAGATACTTTCCCAGCGGATCATCGTACTCAAGTCTTTTATATTGGTACTAATAATCCTGATGAGCTTGAAGATATTCGTCGCCATATTTTAAGTCATTTTAAAAAGCTTCCTGTTGCAGGAGAATATATGCATAGAAGCTACTATAAAATGGCTGAAGTGTATGGAAAAGATACATTTTTAGTGATTGATAAATTGGGCACAGATAAAATGCCAACTTTATTTGCTGTGAAAGGGCGAGTAGATGCGGTATTAAATAAAGTTCCTTTTTTACCTAAAAATATGGTTGATAGAACTATGCAGTTTATGAGCAAATTATGGCCAGCTCATTTACCTGAACGTATGACAGACTTCCGCGATAAATATGAACATCATTTAATGCTAAGAATGGCTGATGAGGGCATTGAAGAAGCATCAACCTATTTAAAAGAATACTTTAAACAAGCTTCAGGTGATTATTTCGAATGTACTGAAGAGGAAGGGAATAAAGCATTCTTGCACCGTTTTGCCGCCGCTGGTGCTGCTGTTCGTTATCATGCTGTGCATGTGAATGACGTTGAAGATGTATTGCCATTAGATATTGCATTGCGTCGTAATGACAAAGATTGGTTTGAAAAATTACCGCCAGAAATAGAGAGTAAATTACTTTATAAACTCTATTGTGGTCATTTTATGTGTCACGTTATGCATCAGGACTACATTATTAAAAAAGGTGTTGATGCGAAGGCGCTAAAAGCAGAAATGTTAGCGTTATTAGATAAACGTGGGGCGGAATATCCTGCAGAGCATAATGTAGGCCATATGTATTATGCCAAGCCTCAATTAAAAGCGTTCTATAAACATAATGATCCAACCAACAGTATGAACCCAGGTATAGGTAAAACCTCGAAATTAAAATACTGGGGAGAAGAGTGTGGATGTGGGCAGGTTCACGCTGAGATCAAAACTGAAAGTATTGAAACTAAAAAATAATCACTTTATATTGTGTTTATTAAGTTAAAAAGAAAGGCAGGATAAAACCTGCCTTTTGTCTTATTGTCTAACTCGCAATATCTTGAGCATATAGATAAAGCTCTTGTAGTTGTTTTAGCTTATCTTCGTTATCACTATGTTCTTCTGCTAAAAGCTGGAGCGTATTGATATATTCAGTCAGCTTTTCTGGCGTTAACCTCTCTTTTCTATGTGCTAACCAACGTTGTTGCTCATCATAATTGAGGGTAGAAGGATAATTTCTCGCACGATAACGGAAAAATAGCGGTTCCATTCTCGCATCTTCAAATGTTAAATCTAAAGCAGGTAAATTCTGTGGTTGTGTTGAGCGAATAATTTCCATCGCACTACGATCATTTTCACTGAAAAAGCCATTATAAATTTGAGAATCAACATCATCAGAGACAACAAAAGGAGTTTGTTGAGCGAAGAGTTCTACGACTTTATTGCGTATTTCAGGATGCGAAAATAAAATGGCTTGATTGTTTAAACAAGTATCAACATCTAAACCAATTCTATCTGCATCTTGAGGTCTTAATGTATTTTGTGGTGCCACAATAGGGCATTTATTAATATGCAGCAATTTAATTGGAACAGGTGGTTCATCAACTGCCAATTCACTGCGTGGCGTATATAAACGCTCACGTAATTGGTCTGATGTTAAGGTTAATAGCGGGGATATATCCGCAGATAAATCGCACACAATAACCGCATTACGATTATCTGGATGCCATGCCAAAGGCGCCACAAGACTTAAATTAGAACGAGCAGCACCAAACATACCTGAAACATGTACAATCGGTGTCATGGTGGGAATATCAATTAACGCCTGAACTTTACGTTTATCGCGTAAATTAAAGAAATAATCAAACATACGCGGTTGAGCTTGTTTTAATTTTTTTGCCATTGCAATGGTGGCATAAACATCAGACATTGCATCATGCGCATTCTCATGAGATATGCCATTGGCTTTGGTTAATAGCTCTAGACGAAAGCTTGGGAAACCGTCTTCATTTTCAGGCCAAACAATACCATCTGGGCGTAGTGCATAACAGGCTCGTAAAACATCGAGCAAATCCCACCGAGAATTTCCTTTTTGCCAACTATAGGCATAAGGATCATAAAAATTACGATAAAGAATATTGCGGGTTACTTCATCATCAAATCGAAGGTTGTTATAACCCATAATACAGCTATTAGGTTGACTAAAAGCTTGATGAATTTGACGGGTAAATTCAGCTTCAATTAACCCATTTTTTGCTGCAATTTGTGGTGTTATTCCTGTGATCATCACTGCTTCTGGATGAGGCAGATAATCATCATTAGGTTTGCAATAAATAACGAGAGGATCTTCAATAATATTGAAATCCATATCAGTTCTTATACCAGCAAATTGAGCCGGGCGATCTAGCGCTGGGTGTGTACCAAAGGTTTCGTAATCATGGATGTAAAATGTGGGCGTTTTCGCTGAATTAGACAAGGTTTCCTACCGTAAATTTATTGATGATTTTTTAAATCATTACTCAATGAGTTGTACTGGGTTTAATTAAGACCATGGTAAACCATAATGCGGTAAACGTGAAATGTCAGATCAAAGCGCGCTTATGCAGCGTTCAATATAGGGGGCAGTGAGAATGAATAGAAGCGGACCTCTGCTAATATTGATCTTTTGTGATGACAATAAAATAAAACCACCAGCAAGCAATCAGCCAGAGATTCATTATTAAAATATGAATAGAAGATAAAGCAAGATGATTATCTAGTGTTGGCGTTGTACCAGCATCACTAGAAACAGTCACAAAAGATAGCATAATTGCTTTAGGATTAAACACATTAGCAATATAAGCGGTATAACAGCAATAAAAAACAAATGTAGATCTAGCGCACATAACTCAAATTGTTAACGTTAACTTATGTGCTTAACATCACATTACAGTAAGAATAATGTTTGTTAGCTTAAAAGTTAACGTTAACATTTAGAAGTGGAATGACTTTATAAGGCGCTTAACCAATGAACAAAGACTCAAAAAAATACTATGCGATTTTAAGTGCGCTGTTATTTTTCTTCTTTTTTACCTGGTCTTCATCATTTTCATTAGTTTCTATTTGGCTAAACCAGTATGTTGGATTAAAGGCGACTGATACCGGATTGATATTCTCTGCAATTTCTCTTATTGCATTATGTGCGCAACCTTTATATGGCTTTATTCAGGATAAATTAGGGTTAAGAAAAAACCTGTTATTAGTGATTGCGATATTACTTATTCTTTCTGGGCCATTTTTTCTTGGTTTTGCTTCAATACTACGTTGGAATATTTTTGTGGGCTCCATTTTAGGGGGCTTATATGTGGGTATGACATTTAATGCGGGTATTGGCGTATTAGAGTCATATACAGAGCGTGTTAGTCGTATCCGTGGTTTTGAATATGGTAGGGCGAGAATGTGGGGATCGTTAGGTTGGGCATCAGCAACATTTATAGCTGGGCACAATATTAATATCGACCCTAATTATAATTTTGTGATGGCATCTGTTTCTGGTGTCGTGTTCTTAATTCTTTTAGCTCTATTAAAAACCGATAAATCAGACGCATTTAACCAATTAGAGCATGGAAAGACATCCGGCATTACTATAAAAGATGCACTTAATTTACTTTCATTACCTCGTTTTTGGGCTCTTATCTTATTTGTGATTGGAACCTGTGTATATGGTGTTTATGACCAACAATTTCCAGTCTTTTTCTCATCGCAATTTGCTACTTTACAGCAAGGTAATGAGATGTACGGATATCTAAATTCATTACAGGTATTCTTAGAGGCTGGTGGTATGTTTATCGCTCCGTTCTTAGTTAATAGAATTGGTGCTAAAAACGGTTTATTGCTAGCTAGTAGCGTTATGGCTGCGCGTATTATTGGTTCTGGATTAGTTGAAGGGCCAGTTTTGATCTCTTGCATGAAATTGTTACATGCAGTTGAGTTACCAATTTTATTAATTTCAATTTTTAAATATAACAGCCAACATTTTGACAAACGTTTATCTTCAACACTTTATTTAGTGGGTTTCCAATGTGTGAGTTCTATTGTTGCAACATTACTCTCACCATTAGCAGGTTATGGGTATGATCATTATGGTTTTGCACCAACTTATATGGTGATGGGCTGTATTGTAATAGGAACAACGCTTCTTTCAGCTGTATTTTTACGCTCAGATCCAAAAGCGTTATTGCCATTTGATAACTTGCAACATGGGGATCAAAATAAAGCTCAGCCTGTTTGATCGTGCTCTAATTTATCCTTTATCGTGTCGATTTTGGCTACCCATGAAAATGTGTAGCCATTTTTTACTTATCAGTAAGACAACATTTACTCATTAAAAGATGTTGACTATATTTATTAATACAAATAATCCTAATTATTTGTTAATTAAGTGAAATCAATTAAATTTGTAAACTTTGCTTGTTTATTGACACGATTAAGCGATAATCTTAAACAGAACTATTTATCTTAAATATCAATTGTAAAGGTGTAGGAAATGGATAACGCAAACAAGCCGTCTTTCCAAAACGTACTGGAGTTTGTGCGTATGTATCGTCGTAAAAACAAAATCCGTCGTGAGATCACTGACAATGAGAAAAAGATCCGTGATAACCAAAAGCGTGTTCTTTTATTAGACAACTTAAGTGAATATATTAAACCTGGTATGTCTATTGAAGATGTTCTGGGTATTATTGCGAATATGCGTAGCGACTATGACGATCGAGTTGATGATTACATTATTAAAAATGCAGATCTGTCTAAAGAACGCCGTGAGCTTTCTAAACAGTTAAAAGCGATGGGTGAAATTAAAAACCTTCCTGATCTAAAAGACTGATTACTTTACCAAGAATAAGAAATTGAAGGCCTCTGAATTGAATATTCAGGGGCTTTTTTTATCTTATTTGGGGCTTAAGTACATTAAGTTAAATTGCTAATAGCTACCCACAAAAAAAGAACCCACTAAAAAGTGGGTTCTCAATTTAAAGGTATTATCAAGATATTCTTAATAACGTCTTATTATTAGTTTTGACTTTCAGCTTTAGTCATTACTGATGAAGCTTGGTTAGTTGAACAATGTCCGCCTGCACCAGTACGGCCTTTTTTATCAAAAGCAGGGCGAGTTTCCCATGCTTTGATTTCAATCGCGACAGTAGGTTCATCAGATGCTGGCGCTTTTGTCATTGGTGCGCTTGCATGAAGTTGGCGTACTACTGGTTCTTGACGAATAATCACGGCTGTAGGTTTGCTTTCTTTTACTGGGACTGGCTCTGCTTCTACTGCAGGTGTTGCAGCCGTTGTGCTCTCATTCTCTTCAGGCTGATTTTCAATAATCGTTTCAACGATAGGTTCAGCAACTGTTTCAACAATAGCTTCGGCATCACTTTCATTGTGTTGTCCAGCTGTTTCTTCGGTTGTAACTGAAGTAGCAACAGTTTGAGGCTCAGGAGTAGATGCTTCAGTCACTTCGCGTTCTACAGGTGCAATGACTTCTTGTGTAACGTTTTCAGTCACTGCATCTGTTTCTGCTTGTTGTGAAGCTTCATGCATATAAGCCTCGGTTGTGTTTAATACCGCAGAAATATTTTCTTTACGAGTAACATGTTCTTCGGAATTCACATCATCAATAACTTTGTTGACAACACTTTCTTCAACTTGGTTTTCAATGTTATTTGCTTCAACAGGTGCTAATTGTGGCTCTACTGCAATAATTTCAGCAACAGCTTCAGTGGATGATGCAGAGCTAACAGTCACAGTGTAGGTTGATTCTGTGGTATCCGCTTGTTCCACTTTTGCAACAATGGCTTCTGAAACCGCCGGTGTGATAGCAACCATTTGAGGATCTGCATGAGTAATGATGTTCTTTTCAACATTACTCTTGTTGTTTTCAACATTATTCTCGATAAATGACGCATCACTGATTGGCGTTACAGGATAACGAATAAATACTTTACCAGAAGCAAGCTCAGGTGATGCAACCGCCATTGTAAGTGGCATTGGTGATACTGTTAATGTACGTTCATCACGATAGCGACGGCGACGTTGACCACTTACACGTAAATGACGAGGTGAACGACGAGAACGACGAGGCATGACATTCTCTTGCCCGTTGTTGTCTTCATTTTTATTATCATCTTGTGCTTTTGGTGCTACATCAGATAAGGCTTTTACTGGTTGGGCTTCATTTGTTTCAACTTTTGTAACAGCATCGGCTTTAGGTGCTGCTTTTTCCGTTGGAGCAACTTTAGCTGGTGCGATAGCAACTGGAGGTTCTGAAATTGCCTTTTCTGTTGTTGCAACAGGAGCAACAGGAGCAATGGCTAACGTTGTATCGTTGTTGTCTGTTACACGTACAGATTGTGTTAATTGGCGACGATTACGACGTTGCATAGCAGGGCGACGAGGTTCTTCTTTCTTCTCATCTGCACTGTCTTTTTCAGTCGCATCATTTTCGCTAAGTGCAGCTTGTGCTTTCGCGGCTTCTTGTTGCTGCTGACGTTTCTCTTCTTGACGACGGCGTTGCTCTGCGCGTTGTTCACGACGTTGTTGGCGACGCGCTTCGCGTTCTGCAATCTCTTGCTCACTACTCACTTCAGTTGTTGGAGCTGTTTGTGGTTTTTGATTGCGATTTTTGCGGTTGTCTTCGCTATTCGTGTTATCACGATTACGATCGTTATCACGGTCACGGCGATTATTGTTGTTACGTCGATTGTTGTTATTACGACGTTCACGACGATTATCTGTATTCTCTTTCTTGGTTTCCTGTGGTTTTTCTTGTGTTACCGCAGGCTCTGGCTCGCTACCAAATAAGTTAGAGAAGAATTTTGCAACTGAGGCAAAGAAGCCAGTACCTTGGGCTTGCTCTGATTTAACTGGCTTAGCTTGAGGTTGAGGTGCTTTTTTACTTTTCGTTGTCGTTTCTGGAGTGTTTTCTTCTTGCAATCCAAAGGCTGAAATAGCAGGTTGTTCAGGCGCTTTGCGCTCTGTGACAACATCGTCTTCAGCTTCATTTAACTGACTTTCATGGAATTGCGCTAAGTTGTAGCTCAGAGATGTAATTTCTTCGCCCTTACGCACACGAATAACAGAGAAATGAGGGGTTTGCATTTGGTCATTAGGAACAATAACCACTTTAACATTAGATTGACGCAGTTCAATATCTGTTACAGCTTTACGTTTTTCGTTAAGCAAATAAGAGGCAATTTGAACAGGAACAATTGCATGTACTTCATGGGTATTCTCTTTCAGCGCTTCTTCTTCAATTAGACGTAACACAGAAAGTGATAATGATTCGTTATCACGAATAGTACCAGTACCTAAGCAACGAGGACAAACGTGATGGCTTGATTCACCCAATGAAGGACTTAAGCGTTGACGAGACATCTCTAATAAGCCGAAGCGAGAGATGCGTCCAATTTGAATACGAGCACGATCTTGGCGTACAGCCTCGCGCATTCTATTTTCAACTTCACGTTGATGGCGCACTGGCGTCATATCGATAAAGTCGATAACAATTAAACCACCGAGGTCGCGTAAACGTAATTGACGTGCAATTTCGTCAGCAGCTTCTAAGTTAGTATTGAATGCCGTTTCTTCGATATCACCACCACGCGTTGAACGAGAGGAGTTAATATCAATCGCCGTTAATGCTTCAGTAGTATCAATAACTAATGCACCACCAGAAGGTAGGCGAACTTCACGCTGAAAAGCTGATTCAATTTGTGATTCAATTTGATAATGGCTAAATAATGGAACTGCGCCAGTATAATGACGAATTTTGCTGGCAAAATCACCACGACCAATCGCTTCGATATGACTACGAGCCATTTCAACGACTTTTGCATTATCAATTAAGATTTCACCAATATCAGGACGTAAATAGTCGCGGAATGCGCGAACGATTACGTTACTTTCCTGATGGATTAAGAAAGGAGCAGGGCGATTCTCTGCTGCTTTTTTAATGGCATCCCAATGTCTTAGACGATAGCTTAAATCTTGTTGTAGTGCTTCAGCCGATTTACCGACACCAGCAGTACGTACAATCAGACCCATGCCATCTGGAATTTCAAGACTTGATAAGGCTTCTTTGAGTTCTGTACGGTCTTCACCTTCGATACGGCGAGAAATACCACCTGCACGAGGATTATTTGGCATTAATACCAAATAGCTTCCTGCAAGGCTGATAAAAGTGGTTAATGCAGCACCTTTATTACCACGCTCTTCTTTATCAACTTGAACAATAACTTCCTGGCCTTCTTTCAAGACATCTTTGATGTTAGGACGACCATGGGAGTGATAATTACTAGGAAAGTATTCGCGGGCTATTTCTTTAATAGGAAGGAAACCGTGGCGTTCCGCACCATAATCAACAAAAGCAGCTTCTAGGCTGGGTTCAATTCGAGTGATTTTACCTTTATAGATATTCGCTTTTTTCTGTTCATGACCGGGGCTTTCGATATCCAGATCGTACAAGCGTTGCCCATCCACAAGGGCAACACGCAACTCTTCCTGCTGAGTCGCGTTAATTAACATTCTTTTCATATTGTGACTTACTCGTTATTTTCACGTTTTATAATGTGCCACTAACATACGTAATTACACTATTGATAACCGATGACCTCGTGTCTTTTACAAATGCGTCAACCTCACGGTTGTCGATTGTATAGAGGTGCAATATCTCGGTGAGTCTGATTTTTAGTTCAAAAATTCAGCACTCTTTAATTGAACACAATGTTTCAACTCAATAAGCGATGTATTTGTGGCATACTAAATTGTTTGATTTTCGACTATGTCTTACGCCATTGCTGCATTTTGAAAATCAAACAAACAAAATTTTCATAAATATACCTGATAAACATAATCAGGAGAGTCTGCATTATTCCATTGGTGTTAGGGTTATAGCAAGATGACTTTTCCGCTTTGGTGACTTTTTCTGTATAAATATGAGAGATTAGCTAATGTTTCGTCTTTTTCCCATTATTCAGGTTAAAATAGACGACAGAATTGATGTTATTTTGTGCACCACAAAGTTGTTTGTTATTTTTATTTTAAGAGAGCCAAAGAATCGCCACTATGAAATCATTTAATCAAGTTCAGTTCGTCACCATTGATGGCGATGAAGCAGGCCAGCGTATCGATAATTTTCTACTGGCACGCTTAAAAGGTGTACCAAAGAGTATGATTTACCGAATTATCCGTAAAGGGGAAGTTCGAGTCAATAAAGGGCGAATTAAACCTGAATATAAATTAAATGCAGGTGACAGTATTCGCATTCCGCCGGTGAGAGTAGCAGAAAAAGAAGAAATTACTGTATCACCAAAATTAGACAAAGTTTCTGCCTTAGCTAATTGTATTTTATATGAAGACGAACATTTAATGCTGATTAATAAACCATCTGGTACAGCCGTGCATGGTGGCAGTGGTTTAAGCTTTGGTGTTATTGAAGGTTTGCGTGCATTACGTCCAGAAGCTCGCTTTTTAGAGCTTGTTCATCGCCTTGATAGAGATACTTCCGGTGTATTGTTAATTGCAAAAAAACGTTCAGCACTACGTGCGCTACATGAGCAATTACGTTTAAAACAGATGCAAAAAGATTATTTGGCACTAGTTCGTGGTCAGTGGCAATCACACACTAAAGTAGTACAAGCTCCGTTATTGAAAAACATTCTTCAAAGTGGTGAGCGCGTAGTAAAAGTGAGCAATGAGGGTAAGCCTTCAGAGACCCGTTTTAAAGTAGAAGAGCGTTTTGAGTTTGCCACTCTGGTGAAAGCAAGCCCTGTTACCGGAAGAACACACCAAATCCGTGTACATACATTACATGCAGGTCATCCTATTGCTTTTGATGATCGTTATGGTGATCGTGATTTTGATGCACAATTGGTTGGAACAAAGCTTAATCGCTTATTTTTACATGCAAGCTCTTTGACATTCACTCATCCTTCAACGGGTGAACAGATGCGAATTGAAGCGCCAATGGATAATACATTACGCCATTGTTTGCAGGTGTTACGTAGTCAAAAATCTTAGGTCTAAATATTCTTATTTCGACAGAAAATCCGAACACTCAATGCGCCCAGTTAGCTGGGCGCGTTTTTTGCTTAACATTATGTAAGACAGTTAATTTAAAAACGTCATTAACCTTCAACCTTTGTCATACATTGCTCAACGATGTTATCAATATCCCACTCTTTAGGCAGTGATTTTGAACCATTTTTGCGCATTTCCATATCAACACGAATAAATTCGGTAATACCATAATTTTTAATGATGCTGTCGTAGGTGCATCCGCACACCTCTGTAATTTGAGGAATGAGCGCATCATCAGTAATACCTGATCCTAATATGCAACTACTGACAAAATTCTTTTTGAATGAGGATGTGCTGTCATCTTTTTTATTTGAAATTACACTGTCTTGGACAGTATTGGCCGTATTAGTCGTTTGAGCTGTTTCTGAGTCTTTCTCATCAGAACAACCTGCTAATGCTGTTGCCATCACTAACGCTATTAAGACGGATGTTAGTTTATTCATAATACGCTTTATCGCTACATAAGATTAAAAATAAGATGATCGGGGTTATTTTTGATCATCAGAGAAAAATAATGGGTTTATTCTTTGCGAGAGTAACATTTTATTCAATCGGATAAGTGGTAAACCAATTAAAGAATTTGGATCATCGCCTTTCAATTTATCAAAAAGAGTAATACCTAACCCTTCAGACTTAAAACTTCCCGCACAATTGAACGGCATTTCTTTATTTAAATAATGGGTAATTTCGTCATCAGTTAAATGGCGAAAGTATACTTGAAATAATTCACAATGTGTTTGATGTTCTAAAGTTAAACTATTGTATACTGTTAATCCGGTATAAAACGACACACATTGTCCTGAAGCTAGCTTTAATTGTGCGAAAGCATTATCAAAATTATGTGGCTTGCCCGTGATTTTTTTATTTAATACACAAACTTGATCAGAGCCAATAATAAGGTGATGTGGAAATTTTGCTTGTAAAGCGCTCGCTTTTTCATAGGATAAGCGAGTGACAAGATCTTGAGCACATTCAGTGGGCTTCGGGGTTTCGTCAATATCGGGAGATGCCTGTATAAAGGGCATTCCAAGCTTTTTCAGCAACTGAGCTCGAAAGGGTGAAGTAGACGCAAGAACGAGTGGCAACATATTTTTTTTAAAATCCGTAGCAAAATGATGCCTGACATTCTAAACTATGCGCCGCTGATAAAGCGAATTTTGGTGGAAAGGTGTAGATAACCCGCCTTTTTCTTTGACTATATTCCATTACAAAGATAATATGCGCGCCTTATGCAAAAGGTAAAATTACCCCTGACCATTGATGCGCTGCGAGCAGCTCAAAAGAATTTAGACTATGACGGTCATTATTCTCCAGAGCAAGTAAGCCGCTTAGCTGAATCGGTGGTCAGTGTGGACAGTAATATTGATGTGGCTTTATCATTTGATATTGACCATCAACGTCTTGCCGTGATTAAAGGGCATTCCGATGTGGATGTCACTTTAGAATGTCAACGTTGTGGTGGCCATTTTCCTTATCATGTTCACGCAACATATTGTTTTAGCCCTGTTGTCAGTGATGAACGGGCCGAGGCATTACCGGAAGAATATGAACCAGTCGATGTAAACGAATTTGGTGAAATAGATTTGCTGGCAATGATTGAAGATGAAATAATCCTCAACTTGCCGGTGGTTCCGGTACATGATTTTGAACACTGTGAAGTGTCCGACGCGGATATGGTGTTTGGTGAACTCCCTGAGGAATTATCAGAGAAACCAAATCCATTTGCCGTATTAGCCAGTTTAAAGAAAAGTACTAAGGAGTAAGGTCAATGGCCGTACAACAAAACAAACCAACTCGTTCTAAACGCGGTATGCGTCGTTCTCATGACGCGCTGACAGTAACTCAAGTTTCAGTTGACAAAACTTCTGGTGAAACTCACCTGCGTCACCATGTAACTGCTGACGGTTACTACCGTGGTCGCAAGGTTATCAACAAGTAATTAGCTTTATAGCTCGTTGATACCTTGACAAATCTAACCATAGCGTTAGATGCGATGGGCGGGGACTTCGGTCCTCGCATCACAGTGCCTGCTTGTTTGCGGGCGCTGGCATCTAATCCTCATTTAAAAATATTGCTGGTAGGTCAACCAGACGCTATCTCTCCTCTGCTTGCAGATCAAAATGCCGAGCTAATCTCCCGTTTACACGTTATACCCGCAGAACATATTGTCGCCAATGATGCTAAACCTTCACACGGTATTAGAGCCAGTAAAGGCACATCAATGCGAGTGGCACTTGATCTCGTGAAAACTGGTGAAGCACAAGCATGTGTAAGTGCAGGTAATACTGGTGTATTAATGGGATTAGCAAAACTGCGACTTAATGCTATTGATGGAATTGAACGTCCTGCACTGGTTTCAATATTACCCAACCAGAAAAAAGGTAAGACTGTCGTTCTTGATTTAGGTGCTAACGTTAACTGCGATAGTCAAATGTTAGTACAGTTTGCCGTGATGGGCGCAGTGATGGCCGAAGAAATTGCAGGGATTAGTTCACCTAAAGTAGCACTTTTGAATATTGGTGAAGAAGAGAGCAAAGGATTAGATAATATCCGCGAAGCCGCTACAGTATTAAAGTCGACACCTAATATCAATTATATTGGTTATGTTGAAGGTAATGAATTACTGACAGGCAAAACAGATGTATTGGTGTGTGACGGCTTCGCAGGTAATGTCTCCCTTAAAACGATGGAAGGAGTTATTCGAGTTTTCCTTTCATTGATTAAATCTTCTACTACCGAAAATAAAAAAACGTCGTGGTGGATGAAAATATTGAAGAAGTGGTTACAAAAACGGCTAATTAAGCGTTTTGGACACATGAACCCCGACCAGTATAACGGTGCTTCTCTGTTAGGATTACGCGGTATCGTCATTAAGAGCCATGGTGGCGCAAATGAAAGCGCGTTTACAGCAGCAATAGAACAGGCTGTTCATGCCGTTGAGCGAAAAATCCCAGAACGGATCGCTTCTCGACTGACAACAGTATTACCCAAGAGCGATTGATAGAATGTATACAAAAATCTTAGGTACTGGTAGTTACTTGCCTGTACAAGTGCGAACTAATGCCGATTTAGAAAAAATGGTTGAAACATCTGACGAATGGATTGTTACCCGAACAGGTATTAATGAACGTCGGATTGCAACAGAAGAAGAAACTGTTGCTGTGATGGGCGCAGGTGCGGCTGAAAAAGCACTAGAAATGTCTGGTATTGATAAACAAGACATTGGATTGATTGTTGTTGCTACAACATCAGGCTCACATGCATTTCCAAGTGCAGCATGTCAGATTCAAAATGCGTTAGGTATCAATGATTGCATCGCATTTGACGTTGCTGCTGCATGTTCTGGCTTTGTTTATGCGTTAAGCATTGCTGATCAATTTATTAAAGCAGGTTCTGTTAAGCATGCTCTTGTTATCGGTGCTGATAGATTATCCCATGCGTTAGATCCTAACGATCGTGGCACCATTATTTTATTTGGTGATGCGGCAGGTGCAGCAGTTGTAGGTGCGTCAGAAGACGAAGGTATTATTTCTACACATTTACATTCTGATGGGCGTTTTGGTGATTTATTAGCATTACCTTATCAACGTAAAGAAAATGAAGATTTACCTGCTTACGTTACCATGGCAGGAAATGAAGTATTTAAAGTCGCAGTTCGTGAACTTGCCCACATTGTGGATGAGACACTCGAAGCTAACAATATTGATAAATCTGAACTGGACTGGCTTGTGCCTCATCAGGCAAATTTAAGAATTATTTCAGCGACAGCGAAAAAGCTGGATATGACAATGGATAAAGTAGTGGTGACATTAGATCGCCACGGCAATACGTCAGCAGCATCAGTCCCAACAGCATTAGATGAAGCTGTAAGAGACAATCGCATTCAACGTGGTCAGTTAATCTTGCTGGAAGCGTTTGGTGGCGGTTTTACTTGGGGTTCTGCACTTATCCGTTTTTAATATTATCAGGAAAATAAACATGACTGATTTTGCAATGGTTTTCCCTGGACAGGGATCGCAAACTGTTGGAATGCTTGCAGAACTTGCAGAGCAATATCCGATAGTGACTGAAACATTTGCTCAAGCATCTGATGTATTAGGTTACTCTCTGTGGGATTTAGTTCAAAATGGCCCAGAAGAAGAGTTAAACAAAACATGGAAAACACAGCCAGCATTATTAGCGGCATCAGTTGCTGTTTGGCGTATATGGCAAGAAAAGCAAGGCAAAATGCCACAAATGATGGCAGGTCACAGTCTTGGTGAGTATTCTGCTTTAGTGTGTGCTGGTGTTATTGATTTCGCAGCAGCCATTAAATTAGTAGAATTACGCGGTCAGCTGATGCAAGAAGCAGTACCAGCAGGTACTGGTGCAATGTATGCAATTATCGGTTTAGATAACGATGCTATTGCAAAAGCCTGTGAAGAAGCTGCCCAAGGGCAAGTTGTTTCACCTGTAAACTTTAATTCACCAGGCCAAGTTGTTATCGCAGGTAACAAAGAGGCAGTAGAACGTGCTGGTGTTTTATGTAAAGAAGCTGGTGCTAAACGTGCATTACCATTAGCGGTAAGCGTGCCTTCGCATTGTGCTTTAATGAAGCCAGCAGCTGATAAGCTTGCAGTTGCATTGCAAGAAATTGAATTTAAACAACCTGAAATTCAGGTCGTTAATAACGTTGATGTGAAAGCGCAAACTGATGCAAATGCTATCCGTGATGCGTTAGTTCGCCAGCTTTATAACCCAGTTCGTTGGACTGAAACGGTTGAATTTATCGCTGAAAAAGGCATCACACAACTATTAGAAATCGGTCCAGGAAAAGTATTAACTGGTTTAACAAAACGTATTTCTAAAGAAATGAACGCTGCAGCAGTTAATGATATTGCTTCATTAGATGCTGCATTAGGAAATGACTGAGGGATCTCATGGGATTTGACGGAAAAATAGCGCTAGTTACTGGTGCAAGCCGTGGCATTGGCCGTGCGATTGCAGAGGATTTAGTTGCGCGCGGTGCAACCGTAATTGGTACAGCAACGAGTGAAAACGGTGCGCAAGCTATCAGCGAATATTTAAGCGGTAAAGGTAAGGGTTTTGTGTTAAATGTCACAGAAAACGACTCTATCGAAAAATTTTTAGCTGAAGTGCGTGCTGAATTTGGCGAAATTGATATTTTGGTCAATAATGCAGGTATTACTCGTGATAACCTGTTGATGCGCATGAAAGATGATGAGTGGCAAGATATCATCAACACAAATCTTTCATCAGTCTTCCGTCTGTCTAAAGCAGTTATGCGTGCTATGATGAAAAAACGTTATGGTCGTATAATTACCATTGGTTCTGTTGTTGGAACCATGGGTAACGCAGGACAGGCAAACTACGCGGCGGCAAAAGCGGGTGTGATTGGTTTTAGTAAATCATTAGCACGCGAAGTTGCTTCCCGGGGCATTACGGTAAATGTTGTTGCACCTGGTTTTATCGAAACTGATATGACAAGAGCATTAACAGATGACCAAAGAGCAGGTATTTTATCTCAAGTTCCTGCTAACCGTTTAGGTGATGCCAAAGAGATTGCCAGTGCTGTAGCCTTCTTAGCTTCTGATGAAGCGAGCTATATCACGGGTGAAACATTGCATGTCAATGGTGGCATGTACATGATCTAATTATGGGGACGTCTTTATATTTGCTTTTTGCGTACAATATAATGCAAAATATAGCGAATAAAGTAGTCCACACAGTCGGGATTGGTTAGATCTTTTCCTGTATTTATAAACTAAGAAAATCATCGCGCAAGCGAGTTTTGATAGGAAATTTAATAGTATGAGCACTATCGACGAACGCGTTAAGAAAATCATTGTTGAACAACTGGGTGTTAAAGAGGAAGAAGTTGTAAATTCAGCTTCATTTGTTGATGACTTAGGCGCTGATTCTCTTGACACAGTTGAGCTGGTAATGGCTCTGGAAGAAGAATTCGATATCGAAATCCCAGACGAAGAAGCAGAAAAAATTACTACAGTTCAAGCTGCTATTGATTACGTTGAAAACGCAGGTAAATAAGCTTGCTAATCTAGGCGGTCACTCGACCGCCTATATTTTTAATCCTAAACTTTTTCCCTCCTTGGAGGATAAGCGTGTCTAAGCGTCGTGTAGTTGTGACCGGACTAGGCATGTTATCTCCTGTCGGTAATAACGCAACAGCTTCTTGGGAAGCCGTGTGTTCCGGACAGAGTGGTATCGGCCTTATCGAAGATTTTGACACCAGTCATCATGCGACTAAATTCGCAGGATTGGTAAAAAATTTCAATCATGAAGATTATAATCTTTCGCGTAAAGACGCGCGTAAGATGGATCTTTTCATTCAATATGGTATTGCGGCAGGTGTGCAAGCCATTGCGGATTCAGGTCTTGAAGTAACAGAAGCCAATGCAAGTCGCATCGGAGCTGCTATTGGTTCTGGTATTGGTGGCTTAGGCCTTATCGAAGAAAACCATACGTCAATGACAAATGGTGGCCCTCGTAAAATTAGCCCATTCTTTGTACCTTCAACCATCATTAACATGGTTGCAGGGCATTTAAGCATTATGTATGGTCTTCGTGGCCCTACAATCTCTATCGCAACAGCATGTACATCAGGTGTCCATAATATTGGGCATGCTGCGCGTATTATCGCTTACGGCGATGCAGATGCAATGCTTGCAGGCGGTGCCGAAAAAGCAACTACTCCATTAGGTTTAGGTGGCTTTGGTGCAGTTCGTGCATTATCAACACGTAACGATAACCCTCAAGCGGCTAGCCGTCCATGGGATAAAGATCGTGATGGTTTCGTGTTAGGTGATGGCGCGGGTGTTCTGGTTCTTGAAGAATACGAACACGCTAAAAAACGTGGTGCTAAAATCTATGCTGAAATAGTGGGTTTTGGTATGAGCAGTGATGCTTATCACATGACTTCACCAGCAGAAAATGGCGAAGGCGGTGCGCTAGCGATGACAAATGCACTAAAAGATGCGGGTATTGATGCATCTCAAGTGGGTTATATCAACGCACATGGTACATCAACGAATGCGGGTGATGTTGCTGAAGCACAAGCGGTAGAAAACGTATTTGGTAAAGGCACAGATGTATTAGTTAGCTCAACAAAATCTATGACAGGCCATTTATTAGGCGCTGCTGGAGCCATTGAGTCTATCTTTACTATTCTTTCTCTGCGTGACCAAATCGTACCTCCAACAATTAACCTTGATAATCAAGACGAAAATTGTCATCTTGATTTTGTTCCACATAAAGCACGTAAAGTTGAGAACATGGAATATGCTCTGTGTAACTCATTTGGCTTTGGTGGTACTAATGGTTCAATTCTCTTTAAGCGCGTTTAAACCGTTTTTTGCAGAAAGTTGAAAAATACTTAAAGACCCAGGATTATTCTGGGTCTTTTATTTTGTCCTTTTACTGCCAGTTGTTTTATCATGTGCAGACTGATATCAATAACATAGATGTAGGGTGTGTTAGATGCATTGGGTAAATGGACAACAGCAACAAAATGTAGATGCAAGTGACCGAGCGATACAGTTTGGTGATGGCTGCTTTACTACCCTTGCAATAGAACAAGGCAAGCCTTCTATGCTATCCGCACACCTTAATCGTTTAAAACAAGGCTGTGAGGCACTTTTTCTCCCTCATCCAAATTGGTCTGATTTAAAAAAACACATTATAGATGTCGCTTCTGACACCCAAGCAAAAGGTGTTATTAAAATTATCATCAGTCGGGGTTATGGTGGTCGTGGTTATTCTTCAAATGGATTTATTACACCAACAGTTATAACCTCATTGTCATCCTATCCTGCCCATTACCTCCACCAGCAAAGTGAAGGTATATCACTAGCTATCAGCCCTATTACTTTAGGCAAAAATCCACAACTAGCGGGAATTAAGCACTTAAATCGTTTGGAGCAGGTTCTTATTAAGCACCATTTAGAAAAAACAGAATTTGATGATGTTTTAGTGTGTGATAATGAAGGATATTTAGTTGAAGCAAATGCGGCAAATCTTTTTTGGCGTAAAGGGAATACACTTTTCACACCAGATCTGACTGATTCTGGCGTAAATGGCATTATGCGCCAATCAATTATTCAATTAGCACAAAAACTGAATTGGAAAATTGTTATTGTGAGAGAAAAACCGGAAACGCTTTATCAAGCAGATGAAGTTTGGTTAACAAATAGTTTAATGCCTGTACTTCCTGTTTCATGTATCACTTTCTCGGATGATAAGTGCTATCAATATTCGAGCAGAGAGTATTATCATGTTGTTTTACAACACAGTTTGTCACTTAAATAGAATTTGATGAGTTATAAATGAAGATAAAAAAAATAGTATGGATAGTTTTTTTTGCCTTATTAATTAGTATCGGTGCAATTGCGTTGTATATGATGCAACATATTCGTGGTTTAGAAGAAAATGTTGTTGTAAAGCAAGATGAAATGCTACTCACAGTGCCAGCAGGAACAGGGCGCGTAGCCATGGAACAACTGCTAATAAACAATAATCTACTTAGCCAAGGCGATTATTTTCAAATTTTACTAAAAGTAAAACCAGAGCTTAGCCAATTTAAAGCAGGTACATATCGCTTAACAAAAGGTATGTCTTTACGTGACGTTTTATTGTTGATCAAAAGTGGAAAAGAGGCTCAATTTACGATCCGTTTTATTGAAGGTAGTCGTTTACAGGACTGGCAATCTATTTTTGAACAAGCTCCGCAACTTACGACTATCGCACACACAATGGATAGCGACAAATTACGTGAAGAAATAGGGATAAAACCTGAAATTGCTAACTTAGAAGGTTGGTTTGCACCAGATACATACCATTACACGGCAGGTACAACAGATGTCGCAATTTTAAAGCGTGCTTACCAACAAATGGAAAAAACATTAGAAGAAGAGTGGATTAAACGCGATAGTGATCTACCGTATAAATCGGCTTATGAAATGCTTATCATGGCATCAATTATTGAAAAAGAGACGGGTATTGATGCAGAAAGAACAAAGGTCGCGTCTGTATTTATTAATCGACTAAAAACAAATATGAGATTACAGACCGATCCTACCGTGATTTATGGCTTAGGTGATAAATACAGAGGTACAATTTATCGCAGTGATTTAAATGGTTATACCCCTTATAACACGTATCAAATCGATGGATTGCCACCAACACCAATTGCAATGCCTAGTGTTGCTTCAATCAGAGCCGCCGCACATCCAGCGGATACACGTTATCTCTATTTTGTTGCGGATGGAACGGGTGGTCATAAATTTTCAACCACACTTAATGAACATAATAAAGCTGTCGCACAATATCGACGCTTACAACAAAGATAATTATGAATAACAGTAAATTTATTGTAATTGAAGGATTAGAAGGCGCTGGAAAAACCAGTGCAATTCAAACCGTTATTAATACATTAAAAGAAAAAAACATCACCAACTTAGCATTTACCCGTGAACCGGGAGGCACCCCACTTGCCGAAAAATTACGAGAACTTATTAAGCAAGGTATTGAGGGGGAGAAAGTTACCGATAAAGCGGAGCTGTTAATGCTATATGCGGCGCGTGTTCAGCTTGTTGAGAACGTGATTAAACCCGCGCTAGCAGAAGGTAAATGGGTAATTGGCGATAGACACGATCTCTCTTCACAAGCCTATCAAGGTGGTGGCCGTTGCTTAGATAAAGATCTTATGCTGTCACTTCGTAATACGGTTCTTGGTGATTTTCGTCCAGATTTAACGTTATATCTTGATTTAGATCCAGCTATAGGGCTGGCAAGAGCACGTGCTAGAGGTGAATTAGACCGAATTGAAAAAGAGTCAATGGACTTTTTTTATCGCACTCGTGAACGTTATCAGGCATTGACCAAAGGTGATGACTCTATTATTACAATAGATGCATCTCAAACTATCGATAAAGTTCAAGCGGATATTCGCCAAGCACTCACTACATGGCTAGCCCAGCAGGAAAATAAAGCATTATGAATTGGTATCCTTGGCTAAATCAGGCATATCGGCAACTTATTAGCATGTATCAAGAAGGCCGAGGTCATCATGCTCTGCTTTTACATGCAACCGAAGGAATGGGGGCTGATGCTCTCTCTTATGGATTAAGTCGTTGGCTAATGTGTCAGAATAAACAGGGATTAAAAAGCTGTAATGAGTGCCACAGTTGTCGCTTGATGCTTGCTGAAACACATCCTGATTGGCATCTTTTGCAAAATGAAAAGGGCAAGACATCTATTGGCGTAGAAGCCGTTAGAAAAGTGACAGAGAAACTGGAGCAACATGCCCAGCAAAGCGGTGCAAGAGTCGTTTGGATAAAAGAGATTGAAGCCTTAACTGAGGCTGCTGCAAATGCATTACTCAAAACGTTAGAAGAGCCGCCTAAAAATACGTATTTTTTACTTAATTGTCAGCAACCTGAAGTTTTGTTAGCCACTTTGCGTAGCCGTTGTTTTTATTATCATTTAGCCACGCCTGATCATCAGCATGCTATACACTGGATACAACAGCAGTTGCCGAATGTCCCTTATGCTAATAGTGTAACTGCGTTAAATTTATCACAGAATGCACCAATAGCGGCGCTTTCATTACTGAAAGATGAATGGCAAGAAAGAGAAACTTTTTGCCAAGCGTTATATTCAAGTTTGCAACAACGTGATTTATTTGGATTTCTTCCGCAGTTAAATCAAGATAATGTAGATCGTCGCTTGTATTGGTTGCTATCACTTTTACTCGATGCATTAAAGTATCAAACAAATGCACAAGCTTATTGTATCAACCAAGATCAACAACCTTTAATTATGGCGTTATCACAATCGCCTTCAAATATTGTGTTAGCCATTATTGATGGATGGAAACAGTGTCGTTATCAGCTAATGACCATTCCAGCCCTGAATAAAGAATTATTACTAGCAGAACAGTTGCTAGATTGGGAAAATCAGTTAGCAATATAACATTAATTAGCAACATAAATTTAATTGTGAGCTAGCTGTAATAAAAAACACCTATAAGTCATACCAGATAAATGAGAGTACGTTATGTTTTTAGTTGATTCACACTGCCATCTCGACAGCTTAGATTATGAAAAACTACATGAAAATATTGATGATGTTGTCGAAAAAGCACAGCAGCGTGATGTTCAATATATGTTAGCTGTAGCAACAACTTTGCCGGGTTTCAAGAATATGCGTGAACTTATCGGCAAACGTGACAATATTGCATTCTCTTGTGGTATTCATCCCTTGAATTTAGACGAAGGGTACGACGTTGAAGAATTAGCGCTCTTAGCTGCTGCACCTGATGTTGTGGCGTTAGGTGAAACAGGGCTAGATTACTATTACCAGCAAGAAAATGCAGCATTACAGCGTGAAATTTTCCGTGAACATATTCGTATTGGCCGACAAGTTAACAAACCCGTTATCGTGCATACTCGTAGCGCACGCGAAGATACGTTATCAATTTTAAAAGAAGAGAACGTGCAAGATTGTGGTGGTGTATTACATTGTTTTACTGAAGATAAAGAAACGGCAACAGCATTACTAGATCTTGGAATGTATATCTCTTTTTCAGGTATTGTGACATTTAGAAATGCAGAACAAATTAGAGAAGCTGCACGTATTGTTCCTCTTGATAGAATTTTAGTTGAAACAGATTCCCCATATTTAGCGCCAGTTCCTCATCGAGGCAAAGAAAATCAACCTGCTTATGTTCGTGACGTTGCGGAATATATGGCTGTATTAAAAGGGGTGAGTGTTGAAGAGTTAGCGCAACAAACAACGCGCAATTTTGCTAAGCTCTTTCATATTCAAAACTTACCTGCTTAATTGAATTAATCAGGAATTAAAATAAATAATAAGGTGATGGAAATGGCAGAAGAAACAATTTTCAGTAAAATTATTCGTGGTGAAATTCCGGCTAACATTGTTTTTCAAGATGATACAGTCACTGCATTTCGTGATATTTCGCCACAAGCACCCACGCATATTTTGATTATTCCTAATAAACTTATTCCTACGGTGAATGATGTTACTGTTGAAGATGAACAAATGTTAGGACACCTGTTTGTTGTTGCCGCAAAAATAGCTCAACAAGAAGGTATTGCTGAAAATGGTTATCGTCTAGTGATGAACTGCAATAAACATGGTGGACAAGAAGTTTTCCATATTCACATGCATTTATTAGGTGGAAAACCATTAGGGCCATTATTAAGCCAATGATCGGTATGATGCTAAAAGCGAGATAACAGGAAGTAATACATGATAAGACAAAGTAAGGCTATTTACTCATTACTTATCGCTATGTGTATGACGACATTGCTCTCTGGGTGTTTATCATCTCATTCAGATAATAAACTCTATTTTAATCGTCAGCAGGCTATTATTATGGAGCCTTCAGTCTTAGCCGTGGGAATTGTGGCGGGACAACCGATCCTTGAACACCATACTAACGGCACAAGAGCGACAGTTATGCTGTCAAATACACAATCTTACCCTGTTTCAATTCGCTATCGCTTTTATTGGTATAACGAACAAGGGCTTGAAGTATCTCCTGCTGGACATGTAAATGATGTGACTATTCTTGGTGATGGAGATACGGAAATTAGCGCCGATGTTCCAGATAAAACCATTAGTTATGTCAGAGTTTATCTTTTTACTTAGGATAAGGTAACGCGAGTATGAAAAGACTTCTATTTGTGGTGATGTCTGTGTTTTTATTAGCGGGTTGTCCGTCTATGTTGCCACAACAACCGCCTGTACCTGTGGAGCCGGTTACACCCATTGAGCCGGTAGAGCCACCTAAACCCATAGAACCACCAATTGAAGTAGTACCAACTCCACCTAAAATCACCAGTATTAATTGGAATAATGTGGTGACACCTTTAATTAGAGAGATGGCAGTCACTGACGATTTAGAAACGGGTAAGTTAATTGTTATTGATAATGTCAAAAATAATTCAGGTGGAAACATCCAAGCGGTAAATGCAACCAATACAATTATAGAATCAGTTAATAGTATTAGTTCATTGCAAACTGTACCTTACGCACAAATGATGTCAGCACGAAAAGCACTTGGTTTATCAGGAGAGGACAGTTTAGGTCTTCGTAGTGCTGCTATTGGGTTAGCGCGTCATTTAACAGCAGATTATATTTTATTCTCAACGGTTGATGGCAAAAAAGATAACCGTGTTATTAGTATGCAACTAATGTCAGTTTCTTCTGGCGAAATTCTTTGGAATGGACGCAACAAGGTTGAGTGATCGGTATGACTCAAGTTTACTTAATGCCTTGCAAACACTTTTTCCTGCAACGGCATTAAGTAAATGGAGGATAACAGCATTAACAGGATTAGGTGGTGGTTCTTTTCGTGTGCAATATGCTGACATTGATTGGATTGCTCGCTACTACGGAGATGAAAGAAAAGGACTTTATGTACACGGAAGAAAAGAATACGTCATTTTAAAACAGCTGACAGGTTGTGATTTATCCCCTGAAGTTGCAAAACGCTATGGAGAATGGTTTTTTCTTCACTGGTTACCCGGTGAGCACCTTACCCATCAATCACTTTTTAGTGCCTATTTAAAGCCATTAGCTGAAAAAATAGCAACGTTGCATCAGCAAACACCGTTTGGTTTTCCTCTTAATTTAAATCATGAGTTATCTCTTTATTGGCAAAAGATCGATAGAAAACGGTTATCCGCTAAATGGCTACGCTTACAACAACATTTTTTACGTCAACCTCAACGAAATCTCATAAAATACGCGCCAGCTCACATGGATTTGCATGTTGAGAATATTCTTCTTAGTGATTCAGGTATAAAATTTATCGATTGGGAATATGCAGCAGATATTGATACGGCTGATTCATTAATGACGTTCTTTGCCACAAATCAATTAGATGAAACACAACAAACGGCATTTTTAGATTATTATTGTGCGTATCATTGTCATTATACAGAGCAAAAAGAGGTTTACTCTTATTCTGTCAGAGAGTTAAGAAAGCGTATTCTTTCAAGAGAACCATTCATTTTTTATATGATGCTAATGTGGTATGAAGTCCGTTGGCAACAAACAAAAAATGGATCATTTTTAATAATGTCTGAACCTTTACGTCGTTATTTTAGTCTGACGAATTAAAGACATTATCTTGTCACAATTACAAAGAGAGGAATGTTATGGGGCCAGTAATGCTTGATGTTGAAGGATATGAACTCGATAGTGAAGAGCGTGAAATTTTAAAGCATCCTCTTGTCGGTGGATTAATCCTTTTTACCCGCAACTTCCACGATGCTGAACAATTAAATGAATTAGTCCGTCAAATTCGTGATGCATCTCATGAACGTCTGGTGATAGCCGTCGACCAAGAAGGTGGGCGGGTACAACGTTTCCGCGATGGTTTTACACGGATACCTGCGGCGCAATCCTATGCAGCATTAAATGAAAGCTATCAAGCTAGCCATTTAGCACAAGAAGCAGGATGGTTAATGGCGTCAGAAATGATTGCTATGGATATTGATATCAGTTTTGCACCAGTTCTTGATTTAGGCCATAACTGTATTGCGATTGGTGAGCGTTCTTTCCATGATTCTCCTGAAATTGCGATGACAATGGCAGAAAGCTTTATTAAAGGCATGCGTTCAGCGGGTATGAAATCAACAGGTAAACACTTCCCAGGACATGGGGCTGTAAGAGCTGATTCTCACAAAGAAACCCCTCGTGACGATCGCTCTTTAAATGATATTCGCCAACGTGATATGTCAATTTTTAAAGATTTTATTCAGCGTCAATTATTAGATGCGATTATGCCAGCCCATGTTATCTATTCTCAAGTTGATGATCGTCCAGCAAGTGGTTCATCCTACTGGTTAAAATCAATTCTACGAGAACAACTTGGTTTCCAAGGCGTTATTTTCTCTGATGATTTATCCATGGAAGGTGCTGCTATTATGGGAAGTTACGCAGAAAGAGCGCAGCGCTCCCTTGATGCGGGTTGTGATATGCTTTTAGTGTGTAATAACCGAAAAGGTGCTGTGAGTGTGTTAGATAACCTGTCCTCAGTCAAAGCAGAACGTATTTCCACATTGTACCATCACCGTGGTCGTTACACATTGAGTGAGCTACAAACTTCTGATCGCTGGAAAAAAGCGAATCAGTTGCTGACCCAATTACAGGAGCAATGGCAGGAGCGCGCATGATTATATATTTACATGGTTTTGATTCCACAAGTCCTGGAAATCATGAAAAGGTTTTACAGCTACAGTTTATTGATCCTGATGTTCGTTTTCTAAGTTACAGTACCTTGCATCCTCGACATGATATGCAACATTTGCTGAAAGAAACGGATAAAGTGATTAAATCCACTAAAGAGCCCGTATTAATTTGCGGGGTTGGGTTAGGGGGATATTGGGCAGAGCGTATTGGTTTCTTATGTAATATTCGTCAGGTAATGATTAATCCTAATCTTTTTCCTTATGAAAACATGACTGATAAGATCGACAGGCCTGAAGAGTATTTAGATATCGCAACGAAATGTATTAAAGATTTTCGTTCTAAAAATAAAGATAATGCTTTAGTGATTTTATCCCGCAATGATGAGAGCTTAGATAATCAGCGTTCTGCTGATGAATTATCACCTTATTATTCGGTGATTTGGGATGAAGTACAGACGCATAAATTTAAGAGTCTCTCTGAACATCTATTTAAAATTAAAGCATTTTATAGCAAAAATTAAGATCAAAATCGCTTCTGAAAAATGGGTGGTTTTCCATCCATTTTTATTTCTACCCGCCTAAGATTTTTATCTCTTTCTTAACGCCTTCAACTTTAAAACGATTGTTTTAAGATGAAATTTTCATCATCTAATGATCAGAGTCTGCTTTATTACGCTAACGTCTCTATTTATACTCTAACCTTTTGTATTAATTTGAAAATTTCATTATCCATATCTTTATGGTGGTTATTTAATCATCAAAAAAAGGCACGTTATCGTCGATTTTTTCAAAAAAGAGATATGAATATTCAACTATTTTTGATATAAATCAACTTTGGTATGACCATCTTTCCAATTACTTTGTTTAAGAACAAAAATAACAGCCGAAACGATTTAACTGTCGTTATATAAGTAGATTTCACCAAGGCTATTTAAATAACAACAGTAAATATCTTTATGGAGTGACGTTAAATGTCATTAACAAAAATTGTTATTGTCGGTGGTGGCGCTGGTGGCTTGGAACTTGCGACAAAATTAGGCAATAAATTAGGCCGCAGCAAAAAAGCAGAAATCACCTTAGTTGATCGTAATAATAGCCATTTATGGAAACCGTTATTACATGAAGTAGCGACTGGCTCTTTAGACGATGGAGTTGATGCACTAAGTTATTTAGCTCATGGTTATAACCATCATTTCAACTTCCAATTAGGCTCACTTATGGGGCTTGATCGCGAACAAAAAAATATTACATTAGCGGCTATCTATGATGAAGACCAAGAATTGCTCGTCCCTGAACGTACGCTTGATTATGATATTTTAGTCATGGCATTGGGCAGTAAATCGAATGATTTTGGTACTCCAGGCATTAAAGAAAACTGCATTTTCTTAGATAGCCCGCAGCAAGCTCATCGTTTTCATAATGAAATGCTGAATTTATTCTTGAAATATTCAGCTGATGCTAATGCACAAGCTGAAGATCGCAAAGTGAATATCGCTATTGTTGGTGGTGGTGCAACGGGCGTTGAACTTTCTGCTGAATTACACAATGCAGTGCGCCAACTAAATAGTTATGGATTAAAAAAATTAGCACCTTCTGCGTTAAATATCACTTTAGTTGAAGCAGGAGAGCGAATTCTTCCTGCATTACCAGTACGTATTTCGAGCGCAGCCCATCAGGAATTAACAAAATTAGGTGTGCGAGTCATGACCAAAACTATGGTCACAAGTGCAGATGAAGGTGGATTAAACACTAAAGAGGGTGAGCATATTGATGCTGATTTAATGGTGTGGGCGGCAGGTATTAAAGCACCTGATTTTATGAAAGAGATCGCAGGCCTAGAAACCAATCGTATTAATCAATTAGTTGTTAAGCCGACTTTGCAAACAACTTTAGACGGATCGATTTTTGCTATTGGTGACTGTGCATCATGCCCCCGTAAAGAAGGTGGCTTTGTTCCACCAAGAGCACAATCTGCACATCAAATGGCGAGTCGCTGTTATAGTAATATTATCGCAATGTTAAGAGATAAGCCGTTAAAAGATTATGTGTTTACCGATCACGGTTCATTAGTTTCTCTTTCTAAATTTAGTACGGTAGGAAGTTTAATGGGCAATTTGATGAAAGGTGACATGATGATCGAAGGGCGGATTGCTCGAATTGTTTACATCTCTTTATATCGAATGCATCAAATTGCATTACATGGTTATATCAAGACAGGGCTTATGATGTTGGTTGGTTCTATCAACAGAGTGATCAGACCTAAGCTAAAACTTCATTAATTTATCTTTTGCTTTGTAAGTAAGACAAAAGTTATCTTTTTAAACCCTCATATTATATGAGGGTTTTTTATCTGTTTTTTCTTTCAAATTAAATAATTAAATGAGAATATCTAAATAAGATAAAAAATCTCAGCATAAATGACTAGATGATTTATCTGTTTATATCAAAAATAACCAATAACTCTAAAGCTCAATAAGACAATAGTAAATATTATTTTATCATTAAGATTAAATGAGTAATATTAAAGTCCAGTTCTGTTTTTGATTATTATGCTAAACTATTTAAGACTTTTCTTAAATAAAAAATGATGTTTAATTCATTAATTTATCAAATAAAGTGTTATGGTATTTCCCTAATTTGTATTAAAAATATAATAAGTAAAAAGTGTTGAATGTAAGCTTAACTTGTTATTTTTACTCAATTTTAATTGATTAAAATATTTTCATAAGCCTTGGGGATAATTTTTAAAATATGAATATAAAATGAAATGCCACATATTTCTAAGCAACAATTGTTAACCTCATGTTATCATAATGATGTATTATAAATAGTATAACGATTTTAATTTTTTCAGAAAAATAAATTAAGAACACGCTTAATATAATAGGTAAATTCTAAAAAAGTGGTGGTACTTATTTAATTAAGTAATTAAAACAGAAATAAGTGGTGTATTTAACATGTCATAAATACGTGGTTTGCTTATTATGCTAATCAGCATGGATGTTGAATTAAGCTATCAGATAGAGAATTCATTTATTGAATACTAAATATATTAGCCAGTTATCGTGAAAAAGTGGCTTTGTATTGCACATCTGTAGCAATTAAGGATAAAACAGATAAAAAGGGGTAAAAGTGAGTGTTGATGTCAGAAAGTACACACTGATAGGACTAATCATTGCATTAGCTATTCTTTTATTTATTGCATGGAGGTGGGTATTTCCCCAGCCTCAATTTGCTCATGTCGTTTCCGCTACACCGATTAAATCAACAGTATTTGTGACAGAAGAGTACTGTCATCGAATCGGTTTACCAACACCTTTTACACCCGAAAAATTGTCACGATTTCATCCGGCAGAGCAAGAATGCCGTGTGTTTTATATGATTGAAGCACTTAATAACAGCAATATCGCAAATTTCCCTTATCCTCAATTCAAAGAGTGTATTCCGATTTATCGACAAGAACGTAGAATTGTGGGTTATGATGTACTTTACACTATTGATGGCACGCCGGGTAAAGTGCGCACCACGTTTAAACCTGGCGAAGTTATTGCTTTAGACGCTGATGGTAGGCTGATCTTAGAACAAGAACCCTATTGTTCAATGAATGAAAAAATTCCTTGCCGTAAAGACTAATACCAATAATATAAAAAGGCGTAATGAAGGAAAAAATCACTTCAGTTACGCCTTTTTATTAGCTTAAGCAACGGTTAGCTCTTGCGTTATTTCATCTTATGATCATCGAATGCGCTTAACATATCATCAATAAAAGTAAGACGTTTTTCACGTTCAGCTAAATCAATAATAAACTTCAATTTAGATGGGCCATCTAAGCGGAAAACAGCAGGTTGTTCTTGAAGCAAGCTAATCAAATAGCCCGGATCAACCTTGTTTTTCTCGCCAAATTCAATAAATCCACCTTTGTCATGGGCTTCAATACGAGTAATACCAAGGCTCATAGCGTTTAAACGAATAGCTGCATTACGCAGTAAATAACGACCAGCATCAGGTAATTTACCAAATCTATCAATTAACTCTGCTCTTAAATCATTAAGTTCATTTAAATCAATCGCACTTGCAATTCGTTTATAGAATGAGAGTCTGACATTTACATCTGGAATGTAATCATCAGGCAATAAGACGGGCATTCTTAATTCAATTTCAGTTTGTTGATTAGTGAGATCTTCAAGCGATGGCTCTCTGCCATCTTTAAGGGCTTCTACCGCGCTTTCTAATAATTCCATATAAAGTGAGAAGCCTACGGTATTCATTTGACCGCTTTGTTCTTCACCAAGTAATTCTCCTGCACCTCTAATTTCCAAATCATGTGTTGCCAATGCAAAACCAGCACCCAGATCTTCCAGTGAAGCAATTGCCTCTAAACGTTTATGAGCATCTTTTGTCATAGCTTTAGGGTGTGGTGTTAACAAATAAGCATAAGCTTGATGATGAGAACGACCTACACGACCACGTAACTGATGTAATTGTGCTAAACCAAAGTGATCGGCGCGCTCAATAATAATGGTGTTCGCGCTAGGTATATCAATACCTGTTTCGATGATGGTAGTGCAAAGTAACACATTAAAACGTTGATGATGGAAATCATTCATCACACGCTCAAGTTCACGTTCACGCATTTGTCCGTGACCAATTCCAATACGTGCCTCTGGTACGAGAGTAGCTAGTCTTTCACGCGCTTTTTCAATATTTTCAACATCGTTATACAAATAATAAACTTGTCCACCACGTAATGTTTCACGCAAGATGGCTTCTCGCACCACTAAATCATCATATTCCCGCACAAAGGTTTTCACGGATAAACGGCGTGCAGGTGGCGTTGCGATAATAGAAAGATCACGCATACCACTCATGGCCATATTTAACGTGCGAGGAATTGGCGTTGCTGTCAGTGTTAAAATATCTACATTAGCACGCATGGCTTTAATGCGTTCTTTGTGGCGCACGCCAAAGCGATGCTCCTCATCAACAATGAGTAGTCCTAAATCTTTCCAGTGAATGCTAGGCTGTAGTAATTTGTGTGTACCAATGACGATATCAACAGTACCTTCAGCCAGTTTTTCTGTAATTTGTTGCTGTTCTTTTGCACTACGAAAACGCGAGATCATCTCAATATTAACGGGCCAATTGGCAAAACGATCGCGGAAATTATCAAAATGCTGCTGAGCCAATAGGGTGGTTGGGACTAAAATCGCAACTTGTTTATTATTGTTAACCGCGAGGAATGCAGCGCGCATTGCCACTTCTGTTTTACCAAAACCAACATCACCACAGACTAATCTATCCATTGAAATAGCTTGGCACATATCACTTAATACGGCATTGATCGCTGTTTCTTGATCGGGGGTAGTTTCAAAAGGAAAGCTTTGTCGGAATGCGTGATACTGCTCTTTATCCATTTTAAAGGCAAAGCCCGTTTTTATTTCACGCTGGGCATAAACATCTAACAGTTCTGCTGCAACATCACGGACTTTTTCAGCCGCTTTTTGACGAGCTCTTACCCATGCGTCGCCCCCCAATTTATGTAAAGGGGCATTTTCATCAGCACCACCGGAATAACGACTGATTAAATGCAATGATGAAACAGGGACATAAAGCTTGTCATTACCTGCGTAGCTTAACATTAAGTATTCTGCTTTAACGCCGCCCGCTTCTAAGGTTGTCATACCTTGATAGCGTCCAACACCATGCTGAAGATGAACAACAGGTTGGCCTATGCTTAATTCGGCAAGGTTACGAATTAAAGTATCGGTATTAATTGCCCGGCGATTGTCTTGACGACGACGATTAATTCTTTCGCCTAACATATCGCTTTCACAGATCATGGCTAATTGACGATGACTATCAATAAAACCGTGTTCAGCCGCACCAATAATAAAATAGGTTCCTTTTTCTTGGGCATCTGATAACTCAATGATCTGTTTAGGGGCAATTTTTATCCGTGATAACAGTTCTTGTACCGTTTCACGTCGGCCTTCGCTCTCAACAGAGAAAATCACACTACCTGAAAATTGTTCTTGGAATCGTCGTAGATTGTCTAAAGGGGATTTGCTTTGCGCGTTGATCGATAAATCAGGAAGTGGTTGATAACCTAAATTAGTTTGTCCTGCTTTTTCTGGCAATGTTTCTGTTTTAAGTTGAATTCGTGGCCACTGTTTAAGTTCTTTATTAAATTTATCAACACTGAGCCAAATATCATCAGGAGGAAGCAATGGTCGCATTGGGTCAACACGACGACTTTCAAAACGTTGGTTGATGTCTTGCCAGAACTTATCTGCGAAATCTTGTAGATCTTGCGTTACTATCAGCGTGTTTTTGGGAAAATAAGCAAATAAGTTAGATAAAGGCTGTTCAAAAAATAGCGATTGCCAATATTCAATCCCAGTAGGCAATATGTGTTTGCTGACTTGCTGATAAATATGTTCAGGATCACGTCTTACATCAAAGCGCTCACGCCACTGACTACGAAAGAGCTCAATTGCATTAGCATCTGTAGGAAATTCATGTGCGGGCAATAAATTTATTTGCTCCACTTCTATTAATGTTCTTTGGGTATCAACATCAAAAGTACGCAGGCTATCAATTTCATCATCGAAAAAATCAATACGATAAGGAAATTCACTTCCCATAGGAAATAAGTCAAGCAATGCACCGCGTGTTGCATATTCCCCGTGTTCTAACACTTGCTCTACATGGCGATATCCCGCTTCATCGAGTGTTTTACGTAAATTATCACGAGAAAGTATCTCTCCTTTTTGCATTACCAACGCATGACTTGCGAGATAATCCGTAGGGCAGACTTTCTGCATTAACGTATTGACGGGTAAGATTAAAATTCCCTTGAGAAGTGATGGAATACGGTATAGCGTAGAAAGGCGGTTTGAGATAATTTCTTGGTGAGGTGAAAAACTGTCATAAGGCAGCGTTTCCCAGTCCGATAATGTCTCTACTGGATAATCACAAAACTGACGGATTTCATCTTGTAAACGTAATGCATTTTGCATGTCACGAGTAACAAGGACGACTAATCCAGAATGACGTTTGATGATCTCTGCACATTCTAGAGCACAAGCGGCACCAGTCAGTTGACCTAGCTGGCGAGTATCCCCTTGTTTTATAGGAAGTTGATAACGATATTCTGAGGACATAAGCGTGTAATGTGAACTCTTTGTTGTAGTTAACTCCCAACACATCTTCAGCGTACTCGCTAAAGCTTAAACTGGCGGGCAGGTTAAGATAAAAGAAAAACCACAGTTTGGGAATAGAGTGGTTCCATTCAGTAAGACTACCCTTTATTATCCCTGAACACTTCGCATTAGCAACAGGAACAGCACAGATTTCATGTACAATTCTGTCTCATTTTATATAGGGCTCCGTTATATGCGGGGTCGCGCGGTCGATAAGTTCGGCCGCTTCGTCTCATGGCTATCCGCTTTAGGGATCATGTTAGGTGTAGCAGCGCTTATCACAGTGACTTCTGTCATGAATGGCTTTGAGCGTTCATTGCAAGAAAGCATTCTTGCTTATCTTCCACAAGCCATAGTGACATCACCTAACGGGCAATTACCCCGACAATCAAATATAGCCGAAAATCTACTGACGCGAGAAGGTATCATAAACGTTGTCCCTTTAGTAGAAGGTGATGTTGTTTTGCAAAGTAAAGACAATATCAGCGTTGGTGTCATGTTAGGGATTGAAAAAGCACAAGATGAACCTTTAACAAAACATATTCGTTATGGTGATTTCTCTATGCTTAAATCGGGTGAGTATGGCGTGATCTTAGGAAGTGGCTTGGCTAAACAACTGAAAGCAAAAGAAGGGGATAAAATCCGTCTGATTGTGCCAAGTGTTAGTCAACTCACTCCAATGGGAAGATTACCCAGCCAACGATTATTTACTGTTAAAGGCATTTTCCAAAGTGGTGGAGATGCTGACGCCTCTCAAATCTTAGTTAATCAGCAAGATGCAGCACGTTTAATGCGTTATCAGCCGGGTAATATTACAGGATGGCGTCTTTTCTTTTCTGATCCTCTCAATATTGAAAAATACAGTGCTAAACCTTTAGCTGAAAATTTAAGCTGGAAAGATTGGCGCGAACGTAAAGGTGAATTTTTCCAGGCAGTTAAAATGGAAAAAAATATGATGGGATTATTATTAAGCTTAATTATTGCTGTGGCTGCTTTTAATATTATTACCTCACTTTCTTTATTAGTTATGGAAAAACAAGGAGAAGTGGCTATTTTGCAAACCATGGGCTTAAAACGTTCTCAGATTATGTCCATTTTTATGTTGCAAGGTGCTGGTGCAGGTATGTTAGGTGCTGTTGCTGGTGGTCTTTTGGGAGCATTACTCTCTAGCCAATTAAATACTATTATGCCGGCGGTAGGACTTATTCCACAAGGTGTTGAATTGCCTGCAACGCTTGAGTGGGGCCGTGTATTTATGATTGGCTTTGCTGCCATTATAATTTCCCTTTTATCTACTTTATACCCGTCTTGGCGGGCCGCGACTATTCAGCCAGCAGAGGCGCTACGTTATGAGTAATTCTTCTATTAATAAACAGCCAATGGCATCAGAAAAGAATATGCAAATTGACAAAAATTGTTTATTGGATTGTCACGCCCTGTGTAAACAATACCAAGACGGTACAATTTCAACCCAAGTGCTGAAATCGGTTTCATTTAAAATGGAAAAAGGTGATTTTTTAGCGATTGTGGGTAGTTCTGGTTCAGGTAAAAGTACCTTATTACATTTATTAGGTGGCTTAGATTCACCGACATCAGGTGAAGTCTTCTTTGAAGGGCAATCACTTAATACATTATCTTCTTCAGAAAAAGCCGATCTACGTAATACACAACTGGGTTTCATTTATCAATTCCACCATTTATTACCGGATTTTACTGCACTTGAAAATGTGGCAATGCCATTAATGATTGGTGGGATTAGTGTTGTAAAGGCGAAAGAGAAAGCGATGTCTTTACTTGAAGCGGTTGGCTTAAAAGAGCGTGCTCATCATCGTCCTTCAGAGCTTTCAGGTGGTGAAAGACAACGTGTTGCGATTGCAAGAGCATTGGTTAACGATCCTGCATTGGTACTTGCGGATGAGCCAACAGGTAATCTTGATCAGAAAAATGCCGAAGGTATTTTCGAGTTATTGATAAAATTAAATAAAGAGAAGCAAACGGCTTTTCTAGTGGTGACGCATGATTTATCACTGGCGGCTCGTTTTCAGCGTCAACTTGAAATGAAAGATGGTCAATTACAGCCACAAAACATGATTTCAGGAGTGAAATAATGGCGCAATTGCCACTTGCATTAGTGACCGCTTTACGTTTTTCAAGAGGGCGAAAACGTGCGGGAATGGTTTCATTAATCTCGGTTATTTCAACACTGGGTATTATGCTTGGGGTTGCTGTTTTAATCATCGGTTTAAGTGCTATGAATGGATTTGAACGCGAATTAAAAAACCGTATTTTATCTGTCGTTCCTCATGGTCAAATTTATTCAGTTGAACAGCCATTTGTACAATGGCAATCGGCATTACCTCGGATTGAAAAAACACCAGGGGTTGTCGCGGCTGCGCCGTATATCTTATTAACAGGGTTGTTAGAGAAAGGTACTGAACTAAAAGCAGTGCAAGTTATGGGTGTATCTCCTGAAAAACAAGGTGATATCAGCTTATTACCTCGCTATGTACAAAATAATGCATGGCAAGATTTTCGGGCGGGTAAGCAACAAATTATTATTGGGCAAGGTGTTGCAGACGCATTAAAAATTAAACAAGGTGATTGGCTAACGGTATTAATTCCGAATAATGATGATCCAACTAAGCTATTACAGCCTAAACGTATTCGCCTACAAGTCAGTGGCATATTTAAATTGAGTGGAATGCTTGATCACCAATTAGCATTAATTCCTCTAGCAGATGCTCAACAATATATGGATTACGGCCAAGGTATTACAGGGATTGAAGTGAAAACGGTTGATCCGTTTTTGGCTAATGAAATTATTCATAATGCAGGTTTAAATAGTGAAGAGTATGTTTATGCTAAAAGCTGGATAAGTGATTATGGCTATATGTATAGCGATATTCAAATGATCCGTAGCATTATGTATTTATCCATGATCTTAGTGATTGGTGTGGCTTGTTTTAATATTGTTTCAACACTGATTATGGCGGTAAGAGATAAAAGCAGTGACATTGCTATTTTACGTACGCTCGGCGCACGTGATAGCCATATTCGTAATATCTTTTTATGGTACGGCTTATTATCAGGCATGATTGGCTGTATTGCAGGTGTTATTTTTGGTGTATTAGTGGCTTATAATTTGACACCTTTAGTATCTGTTATTGAATCATTAACAGGGCATAGTGTACTTTCTGGTGATGTTTATTTTGTCGATTTTCTCCCTTCAGAAGTGCATTTGATTGATGTTTTTTCTGTATTTATCACCACTGTGATCTTAAGCCTGATAGCAAGTTGGTATCCTGCTCGTCGAGCCACTAAACTAGATCCTGCAAGAATTTTAAGTGGACAATAAGTTTATTGACATACAAAGAAGAAAAAACGCTTAAAATAGTGACGCTAGAAACGCGATATTTAAACTTGAAAACCAAGGATTGTAATGATGAAACTTAAACTTCGTCATCGTCGGCTTAGGAAGTTTCGTAAGATCAAAAGTTTACGCAGACAACATTCACGTTGTCGTTATTTTCATCTCACCCATAAAACGGAACATGAAATGAATTTACCCAAAGTTGTCGTATTAACAGGGGCTGGCATTTCTGCTGAATCAGGAATTAAAACATTTCGTTCAGAAGATGGATTGTGGGAAGAACATCGTGTTGAAGATGTTGCTACACCTGAAGGTTATCAACGCAACCCACAATTGGTTCAGCAGTTTTATAATGAACGCCGTCGCCAATTGCAACAACCTACCATTCAGCCGAATGAAGCACATTATGCATTAGCGAAACTTGAGCAACGCTTAGGTAAAGATAACTTCCTTCTTGTAACGCAAAATATTGATAATTTACATGAAAAAGCGGGGAGTCAGCATGTTTTACATATGCATGGTGAATTATTAAAAGTACGTTGCCCACAATCTCGCCAAGTTTTTGAATGGAAAGGTGATTTAGAAACAACAGATCACTGCCATTGTTGCCAATTTCCATCACCACTACGTCCGCATATTGTCTGGTTTGGTGAAATGCCTATTGGCATGGATGAAATTTATCGGGCTTTGGCTGAGGCTGATATTTTTATCTCTATTGGTACTTCTGGTAATGTCTATCCTGCGGCCGGTTTTGTTCATGAAGCTAGGCTAACAGGTGCTCACACTGTTGAGCTAAATCTTGAGCCAAGTTTAGTTGAAAGCCAGTTTGAAGAAAAACATTATGGGCCAGCAAGTCAGGTTGTTGATGAATATGTTCATAAATTGTTTGAATTAATTAATGATCCTAAAGCTGATTTGACGCAATAATTATTTTATAGAGTTCCCTATTATTGTTATTAGAGAGATCTTAGGGGGCAAAATGGATAAATTATTAGAACGTTTTTTTGAATATATTAATTTTGATACACAATCAAAACCATCTTCAAAAATGTCACCAAGCAGTGATGGTCAGCTAAAACTAGCTAAGGCATTGGCACAAGAATTAAAAAAACTGGGTTTTGCTGATGTAACACTCAGTGACAAAGGATGTGTAATGGCAAGTTTGCCATCCAATGTCTCTTGGCCGGTGCCTGTAATTGGTTTTATTTCGCATCTTGATACAGCGCCGGATTTTTCTGGTAAGCATGTAAAACCACAAGTGCTTGAAGATTATCGTGGTGGTGATATTGCATTGGGTATTGGTGATGAAGTGTTATCACCAGTTATGTTTCCAATCTTACACTCCATGATTGGTAAAACATTAATCACCACAGACGGTAAAACCTTATTAGGTGCTGATGATAAAGCAGGTATTGCTGAAATTATTACCGCCATGGTGCGTTTAAAAGAAACAAATAGGCCTCATGGTGATATTCGTATTGCGTTCACACCTGACGAAGAAATAGGTCGTGGTGCGCATTATGTCGATTTAAATGCATTCGGTGCAAGTTGGGCTTATACCGTCGATGGTGGTGGTGTTGGTGAATTGGAATATGAAAACTTCAACGCCGCATCAGTGAATATCAAAATTGTTGGTAACAATGTTCACCCTGGTAGTGCAAAAGGGGTGATGGTAAACGCATTAGGATTAGCAACACGCATTCATCAAGAATTACCTATTGATGAAACACCAGAAAATACCGACGGTTATGAAGGTTTCTACCATCTGCAAAGTATTAAAGGTACGGTAGAAAGGGCGGAAATGCATTATATTATCCGTGATTTTAATCGTAACTTATTTGAAAAACGCAAACAGAATATGATTGCGATTGCAGAAAAAGTAGGTAAAGGCTTACATCCAGATTGCTATATTGAGCTGACTATTGATGATAGTTATTACAATATGCATGATAAAGTTGTTCAATTCCCACACATCATTGAAATAGCAAAACAAGCAATGATTGATTGTGATATTGAGCCTAACATCAAACCTATTCGTGGTGGCACAGATGGTGCTCAGCTTTCTTATCGTGGATTACCTTGCCCTAATATTTTTACTGGCGGTTATAATTTCCATGGTAAGCATGAATTTATCTCTTTAGAAGGAATGGAGGCTGCGGTGAGTGTGATCATGCGTATCGCTGAAATTACGGCTGAAAGAGAAAAGGCTAAAGTGATTAATTAATATCATGTATTGAGTGTATAAAATAATAGCCGATATGTCGGCTATTATTTTTTAGTTATATATCTAAGTTATATTGTTAATTTAGATGACTTATTTACGCTCGTTATAATCTTGCTCAACAGAAGATTTCCAATCTTCATTTAACTCTTTACCTTCAATCTTAGACTGAACGGCTTTATTAACCGATTCATAGGCATTTCCATAGCCTTTAGCATCTTGAATATATTGAGTTGAGTTAGATGATTTAATACCAATACTTTCCGCAGCACTTATCGCATCAAAATTAGCACCTAAAAAGATAAATTCCCAGCCTTTCTCTTTTTCTGCCGAAGTAATTAATGATTTTACTTTTTCTAGCGAATATTCACGGCTACTATTTTCTTCGCCATCAGTTATGATCACCATCATGACATTTTTATAAGGTGAATTTGGTTTATTCCCTTCAGTGATTGCATTTCCCACCGCATCTAGCAATGCGGTATTACCTGATGCAAAATAATCATTAGCAGTTAAATCATTTATCTTATTAATATCAACGCGGTTATGTAATTTTTTAGCCTTACTATCAAATAAAATTGTGGTGATATAGACTTTTTCTGGACGATTTTTATTTTCAGCTAAAATGGTATTGAATCCACCAATAGTATCTTTTTCATATCCTTGCATTGAACCACTTTTATCTAATACAAAAATGATATCCGTTTGTGCAGGTGGTGCTTTCTCCTTGGTTATTTCTACTGTTTTTGCAAATACCATGGACGGTAAAATAAACGCAGCAATTAAAATAATAAACTTTTTCATAGACGACTCCATTGTCGAAAAAAGAAGTAAGGTAGTAAAAATCTAATTTTATCTTAGGGTGAATTGATAAAATAAAATAGGAGAAATGGCTGAAAAATAGGTGGATTATTAACGGGTAAATATACTTAATTAAAAATAGAATGATTTTATAATAATAGGTTTGTATATTATTTAATATTAATTTTTCAATATAGACTTGAAATTAATAACTCTTTGGTAAATTGATTTTATTGAATATACCTTATAATTACGGTGAAACAAAAATATATAATATAAGGATATTGAATGGAAAACATAACAGGAAAATTATTAAAACCTGTAATAGAAGAACAACTAGATTCTCATAAAAAGGAAGTGATTAAAAAATCAGAACAACAATCATTTATTATTATCTTTAGCTATTTTCTAATAACTCTGTTCATTTCATTTTCTCTTTATGTGACAAATAGCAAACATACATTATTGCTTTTTTTCTTACAAAGTACATTTTTTGTTTTTATTCCTTTTTTCTTTCATAATACAAGAGTACTTTTAAAAGAATCGATAAATTATTTAATTCGTTAAATTTTATAAGAAGTGATATTTTAAAGTATTTAATAATAAAAAAGCCCTGTAATTAATATCTCAGGGCTTTATAACTTATCATTGAAATTTAGTGATAATTAATCTTCAAAATACCAATAACCTTGATTAACTAACTGAGTTAATAAACGCACAAATTTTGGATCAGCTAATGCATCGCCCAAATGTTGTTTATCAATATAATCATATTGGCAAAGCGCATCCACCGCTTCTATATGATCAGTATCCATCAATTGGCCATTTACAAAACAGTTATCGCCAACACGTAACGCACGAATACCATTTAAACGATGAAGTTGCTCACCTTGTTGCAGTAAATCATGAATTTCTGCATTTTCATATAAAGGCTCTGGAACTGCGAGATCAAGTTCATGGCGAGATTGAGAAATAAATTCACCAAACCAATGACGAAATACTTCTGGTTGAGCAAGTAAATCTTCCATCATGTCATGAAGTTTATTTAACTCTTGATGTTGCACTAATGCTGGGTTTTCACGCGGTGTTAGATCTGGATCGCTATAACGATAGCTGCCTAAATCATTTGCTAACACATAGTCAGCGAAACCACTGAAAAGTTCACGCGCATTAGGTGCTCTGAAACCAACAGAGTAGTTTAGCGATTCTTCAATCGCATAGCCTTCATGTGGGAATCCAGGTGGGATATAAAGAATATCACCCGGTTCTAATTCTTCATCAATAATTGCTTCAAAAGGATCAACTTGCAGCAGATCAGGATGAGGGCAATGTTGTTTCATTGGGATTTTTTCACCCACACGCCAGCGACGACGACCTTGTCCTTGAATAATAAAGACATCATATTGATCGAGGTGCGGGCCTACACCACCACCGGGAACAGAATAAGAGATCATTAAATCATCAATGCGCCAATCGGGTAATACACGAAAAGGCTTCATTAATGCCGCACTAGGAAAATGCCAGTGATCGACGGCTTGTACAAGTAAAGACCAATCTTTATCACCAAGTCCTTCAAAGTGCTCAAAAGGCCCATGTTTGACTCCCCATTGTCCGTCTTGACAGCTAACAAGACGGCTATCTACTTCATCTTCCATTGCAAGACCAGCAAGTTCGTCAGGAGATAAAGGATCAACAAAACGTGAGAAGCCGTTTTTAATTAATAAAGGGCGTTTTTGCCAATGGCTTTCGAGGAATGATTGCCAATCTAAATTAAGTTTATAGTCCATTGTGTATATCCTGAATTCGGGAAGCCTGAAGTCATAGTATAATGAATTCTAACTTCCTGCTAAACATTCCTTTGAGCAATGTGAGTAATAGCGAGTAACGCTGTAATAACTGCATAGATATCATACATAATGCAGTATACAGAGTGGGGGAAGTTTGATAAAAAACATTTTTTATCAAGAGTGGTTATTCACGCTCAGTGGTAAGTTGTTGCTCAGCAAAGGTTACAGTGATACGAGCGCCACCTAAAGGGCTATCGGTAATAGTAATTTCGCCACTGTATTGTTCAATAATATCTACAGCGATAGATAATCCTAAACCTTGCCCTGGTCGCAACGTGTCTGCTCTTGTTCCTCGCTGGAAAATAGCCTCTCTTTTTTCAGGGCTAACACCGGGGCCATCATCATCAACAATAATTATTACGCTGTTTTCATTATTACTTACATTGATTTCGACAAACTCTAAACAGTATTTACAAGCGTTATCCAGAATATTGCCCATCACTTCCATAAAATCATTTTTCTCACCTAACCACATGATTTCAGGTGAAACATTGAGTGTTAAATCAACGCCTTTTGACTGATAAACTTTGCTTAAAGCGCTACAAAGATTATCTAACAACCCTGACAGTGAATGGAGTTTTCGCGTGGTAATGTCGTGATCACCATGAATAGATGCTCGATGCAGATAATAACCGACTTGTTGTGAGATTCGTTCTATTTGATCGAGCATGATAGGCTCAGCTTGCTCTATCGTCATTTGCTTACCTGATCGTAAAGAGCGTAATGTTGATTGTAATACGGCAAGGGGCGTTTTTAAGCTATGGGTAAGATCAGATAAACTTGTGCGATATTTACTATAACGGCTTCGTTCATTACGTAATAATACATTTAAATTTCGGACTAAACCCTTTAATTCGGTTGGCGGGTTTTCATCCAAATCATTACGTGTTCCTTTTTCTAATGCACTGATTTGTTCTATCAATTGTTTAATAGGTCGTAAACTCCAGTGTGCTGCTAACCAAATTAAAGGTACAACTAAGAACAAATTAGCGAGAATGATATATAAAAACCAGTCCCAAACCTGACTGACTTTTTGCATACGCTGAGGTATAGGATCGATAACTGCGATTGCCATGTAAGGCATATTATCAGCCGCAGGATAATGATTAATTACCACTGAGTGAGTTAAAAATTCGTTACTTGAATATTCTTCAAGTCGTTTGAGATAAACACGGTATTGAGGCAACTGTTTTAGCATTAAACGAGTTATTTTGACATCAACCGAAATTTCAAATAACCCTTCTTCATGACGCCATTTATGCTTAATGCTATCAGGAATAGCTTTAGGTAAATCAGAAGGTGTCCATAAGACATTACCTTTATCATCAAAAACGACCACCAGCGATGTATTGTTATTATTCAAATTTGTTGGAAACTCAATATTCAGCTTGCCTTTATTCCACTGCGCTAAACTGTAATAAAGATTACTCTGACTGCGCATCAGCATAAAAGTGGTTTTATCTACACTGACAATAGAACCGACTATAGCAACCAACCCGTAAGAGAGAGTAAGAGCCAAAATAATGGCACTCGTTGCAAGTAAAAATCGTGTTCGTAATGAGAGTGGAGAGCGCTGTTTTTTTTGCATATTAAGGTTTCATATCAAAACGGTAGCCTTGTCCACGTACTGTCACGACAACATCATCAGGGTATTTTTCTAAGATTTTTTTACGTAACCGCCCCATTAGTACATCAATAGTATGGCTTTCTTTTAATTCAGCATCTGGATACAACTGACGCATTAATGCATCTTTGCTAACAACTTTGTTTTGATTGCGCATTAATGTTTCTAAGATCGTATATTCAAACGCTGTTAATTTGATTTGCTCGCCTGAAATCATGAACTCTTTACGTGACAAATCCAACTCAAAAGGCTCAATAGAGAGTGTTTGTGATGCAATTCCCATGTTTCTTCGCATTAATGCCTGAATACGTGCAACAATTTCCTCAAAATGAAAAGGTTTTGTCACATAGTCATCAGCACCAGCATTTAATGCGGAGACTTTTTCTTGCCAACTTTCACGCGCAGTTAACACCATAATAGGTAACGTGATATTGTTTTCTCGCCATCTTCGAATAAGGCTAATACCATCTTCATCGGGTAATCCTAAATCTACAATAGCAACATCGGGTGTACCTTCAGCTATAAAACTATCTGCTTCTTTAGCGTCTTCTGCTGCGTCAACTTGATGGCCTGCATCACGAAACTGCACAGATAAGTGATGACGAAGTAAAATATTATCTTCAATAATTAAGATCCGCATTATTCCACCTTGAGTACAATCGGTAAAAAGACACCGTTGTAAAATAAATATAGGACATGATAGTCAGTCTATTAGATAAAAATATAAGGTTATCATAGACAATCTATTGATTAAAAAATACTGTAGCCAGCAAAGTGTTTAGGTTATAGATAGTTTTCTTCGTTTTTTTGTTATAAAAAAAGGCAGAAATTATCTGCCTTTTTCGTGTGATAAATTAGTTTAACTTATCAACAAACTGAGTTGCAAAACCAATATAACTTTCAGGTGTCATCGCTTTTAAACGAGTTTTTTCATACTCAGGTAACTCTAAACCATCGATGAAAATAACCATATCTTGCTCAGTAATACGCTTACCACGAGTCAATTCTTTTAGTTTTTCATACGGTTTTTCAATGCCATAACGACGCATTACAGTTTGGATTGGCTCTGCTAATACTTCCCAGTTAGAATCTAATTCTTCGCGAAGATGTTTTTCATTTACTTCAAGTTTATTAAGGCCTTTCATGGTTGATTGATAAGCAATTAATGCATAACCAATACCCACACCTAAATTGCGCAGAACGGTTGAATCAGTTAAATCACGTTGCCAACGAGAAAGCGGTAATTTACTAGAAAGGTGCCCCATAACGGCATTTGCTAACCCTAAGTTTCCTTCAGAGTTTTCAAAATCAATAGGGTTGACTTTGTGAGGCATGGTGGATGAGCCAATTTCGCCCGCAATCGTTTTTTGTTTGAAGTGATTCAGTGCAACGTAACCCCAAATATCACGATCGAAATCGATCAAAATGGTATTGAAACGGCTAATACAATCAAAAAGTTCAGCAATATAATCATGCGGTTCAATTTGCGTTGTGTATGGGTTCCATGTAATACCTAATGAAGTCACAAATTCTTCACTAAATTGGTGCCAGTTTACTTCAGGATATGCGGCTAAGTGAGCGTTATAGTTACCGACGGCACCATTAATTTTACCTAAGATCTCAACTTGTGTAAGTTGACGGTATTGGCGTTCCATGCGGTAAGCAACGTTAGCAAACTCTTTACCCATTGTAGACGGGGTAGCAGGTTGACCATGAGTGCGAGAAAGAAGAGGTAAGTCACGGTATTCTTGTGCCATTTTACTAATTGTATCAATAAGTTCACGCCATGCAGGTAGCAGGATCTCTTGGCGGGCTGTTTCTAGCATAATAGCATGAGACAGATTATTAATATCTTCAGAAGTACAAGCAAAGTGAATAAATTCAGAAACCTGATGTAAAGCAGGGATGGTCGCCACTTTTTCTTTTAAGAAATATTCTACGGCTTTTACATCGTGGTTAGTGGTGCGTTCGATAGATTTAATGCGTGCAGCATCTTCTTCATTAAAATTAGCAACAATTGCATCAAGGTAATCGTTTGCGTTTTTTTCAAAGGCGGGAACTTCTTTAATGTCGGCGCAAGATGCCAGCTTTTGCAGCCAGCGAACTTCTACCTGTACACGGAATTTCAGAAGACCGAATTCACTAAAAATAGAACGTAACGACGAAGTTTTACTACCGTAACGACCGTCAATCGGTGAAATCGCTGTCAGCGAAGATAATTCCATTGTTGGCAACTCCCAGGTTGAATTTAAAGTATTAACATTGAGCGAGAAAATCATCAGCTTGTCGGATGATCGTTTTTTGATGCAATAAAAAATCAAAACGGCGACCACCAACTTGACGCCAGAGCACAGCACTACGGATACCCGTTAATAATAGCGCTCTAACTTTAGCTTGAATAATTGGGTTTTTTAACAGTTCGATAGAGCCATGAACTTGAATACGAGGGCCTACAGGGCTAACTGCATCAACATAAACGCCAGCAAGGGCATTAAATACACCTTCGGACATAGGTTCAAAATAGCTTTTTTGACGCTCTAATTGAGAAATTTTTTGTGATAAACGTGCACTATAATCGTCATTTCGTCCGATTAAGCGTTCTAAGTTGATTAAACCTTGTTGATAAGTCATCAACTCCAGTGTTAATTTTTCTCTTCTTACTGCCTGATGAATAGCTTTCAGTGTTTGAAAACCTAATTTTAAATGACTGATTTGATTGCCATAAACATCAAGTGTTGATGTTGGATTGAGATTAAAAATACTGTTAACCATCACTTCAACATCATTCTCGTTCGCACTACCTTGGTAAGCAATTTGCTGAACAAGACGACTTGCCTGGCAGACGCCTGCCAGTGCAAGTGTAATATCACGAAAATCTTTAGCCACGTCTACTCCTGAATACGGGTTTCAATGATACCGCCACCTAAACAGACTTCGTCTTGATAAAAGACGGCTGATTGTCCCGGTGTTACAGCCGCAACGGGATAATCAAAGCGGACTTCAATTTTATCTTCACTTAATGGTGTTACTGTACACGCAATATCAGGTTGGCGATATCGTGTTTTAACAGTACAGCGAAAAGCTTCAGTAATTGGTTCTCTCGATACCCAATGCAATTGTTGAGCAATTAAGCCGACAGACATTAATCTTGGGTGTTCATGACCTTGCGCCACAACAAGAATGTTATTTTCAACATCTTTATCAACGACATACCAAGGATCATCGCCACCGTCTTTTGTTCCACCGATACCTAAACCTTTACGTTGACCTAATGTGTGATACATCAATCCTTGGTGTTCACCGATGGTTTCACCATCAACTGTGATGATAGGGCCAGGTTTAGCAGGGAGGTAACGTGATAAGAAATCGGTAAATTTACGCTCACCAATAAAACAAATACCCGTTGAGTCTTTTTTCTTTGCTGTTGCTAAATCAAGTTTTTCTGCAATTTTTCTAACTTCAGGCTTTTCCATTTCACCAACAGGGAAAAGGCTTTGTGCGATTTGCTCGTGACTTAACGTGTATAAGAAATAGCTCTGGTCTTTGTTGTTATCGACGCCACGAAGTAATTGGCTTTTGCCATTAATATCACGACGGCGAACATAGTGACCTGTTGCGATATAATCAGCACCTAAATCTTCTGCCGCATATTCTAAAAATGCTTTAAATTTTATTTCTTTATTGCACAGAATATCGGGGTTTGGAGTGCGGCCTGCTTTATATTCAGATAAAAAATGTTCAAAAACATTATCCCAATATTCAGCGGCAAAATTGATAGTATAAAGCTCAATGCCAAGTTTATCGCATACGGCTTGCGCATCGGCAAGATCTGTTGAAGCTGAGCAATATTCTGTATCGTCGTCTTCTTCCCAGTTCTTCATAAACAGACCAACGACCTGATATCCCTGTTCCTTAAGAAGATAGGCTGAGACGGATGAATCTACGCCACCGGACATTCCTACGATGACTTTTTTTTGGCTGTTATCTGACATGACTGGATCTCACTGCGGAAAAATAAGCGCCATACTTTACCATATCACTGACACAGGTGCATCAAGTGTTGCTCTGTTTTTGATGCTTTGTTTTTCCATTCTCTGTCATTTAGTTAAAGGGTGCGCCAAAGCTAGTTAAAATAGAAAGAGGGTAGTGTTCACCTTGTTGATAACATAACAGGCTTTCTCTCACTAAAGGTGAGCGTAATTGCTGGCTTTGGATAATTTCATCTGCGCTAACCCAGTGACAACAATTGATATCGCTATCATTAGGGTGAGTATCAAATTGTTCTTGTGCTTCAATTAAAAAGAGAAAACGTAAAAAAGGCGTTTTATCAGGCGCAATCCATTGATGTAATTTAAGAAAATATTGAACAGGAAGCGTTAATCCTGTTTCTTCCCATAACTCACGTTGAACGGCTTGAATAAGTGTTTCATCGGCTTCAAGGTGCCCTGCAGGTTGATTCCACGTTGCTTTTCCATTGATAGTTTCTTCAACAACGAGAAACTTATTTTGCGCATGAACGATACACGCGACAGTCACATGAGGTTTAAACAAAATCGATCTCCTTCCATTCACCGGGTAATAAATTATCTAATGTAATATTTCCCATACTAAAGCGGATCAAGCGCAATGTAGGATAACCAACATGAGCAGTCATTCGTCTCACTTGACGGTTTTTACCTTCAAATAAGGTAATTTTTAGCCAAGTTGTTGGAATAGTTTGGCGTTCTCTAATCGGCGGGTTTCTCTCCCATAACCATTCGGGTTGCTCAACTATTTCGATTTGTGCTGGCAATGTTTTGCCATCTTTAAGTTCTAATCCATCTCGAAATTGTTGTAATGCGGCTGTAGAAGGAACACCCTCTACCTGAGCATAGTAGATTTTTCCTGTTTTTTTACCCGGTTGTGTTAATTTTGCTTGTAGCTTTCCATCATTTGTTAAGACTAAAAGTCCTTCACTATCTCTATCTAAACGTCCTGCCGCATAAATATCACGAATAGGAATAAAATCTTTTAGTGTTTTCCTGCCACTCTCGTCCGTAAATTGTACAAGAACATCGAAGGGCTTGTTGAAGATAACGACTTTACGCTCACCTCTTGGGCGCACTGGTTTTCTTTGTGCTAATGAAGTGCGGTGTTTTCTCGATTTAGCGCTATTTTTAAGTTGATTTGCCATAGTTAATTTTTGTAAAAAATGGGAGATTGATTATACCTTAAAAGAGAAGCGATTGGCGTTAGCTGAATAATCAAGTAGTATTGACAGGTCTCTTACAAAAAATTAACAAAGCGTGCGCTTACATGAAAGGAGAGGTAAATGGAAAGCAAAGTAGTTGTTCCGGCTAATGGCGCTAAAATTACACTAGATGCTAAAGGTAAGCTTGTTGTTCCAAATAATCCGGTTATCCCTTATATCGAAGGGGACGGTATCGGTATCGATGTCACGCCAGCAATGTTAAAAGTTGTTGATGCAGCAGTTGAGAAAGCTTACGGCAAAGAACGTAAGATTGAGTGGATGGAAGTCTACACTGGCGAAAAATCAACGCAGGTTTATGGTAAAGATGTTTGGTTACCAGAAGAAACCTTAGATCTTATCCGTGAATATCGTGTTTCTATTAAAGGTCCTCTTACTACCCCAGTTGGCGGTGGTATCCGTTCATTAAACGTTGCATTACGTCAACAACTAGACCTCTATATTTGCCTACGTCCAGTACGTTACTACAAAGGCACACCAAGCCCAGTTAAACAACCTGAACTAACAGATATGGTTATCTTCCGTGAAAACTCAGAAGATATTTATGCAGGTATTGAATGGAAAGCGGGTTCAGCAGAAGCCGATAAAGTGATTAAATTCCTGCAAAATGAAATGGGTGTTACCAAAATCCGCTTCCCACAAGATTGTGGTATTGGTATCAAACCTTGTTCAGAAGAAGGAACTAAGCGTTTAGTGCGTGCAGCGATTGAATACGCGATCGATAACGACCGTGATTCAGTGACTCTGGTGCACAAAGGTAATATTATGAAATTTACCGAAGGTGCCTTTAAAGACTGGGGTTATGAATTAGCACGTGAAGAGTTTGGTGGTGAATTATTAGATGGTGGTCCTTGGGTTAAAATCAAAAATCCAAAATCAGGCAAAGAGATCATTGTTAAAGACGTTATCGCTGACGCATTCTTGCAACAAATTCTGTTACGTCCAGCAGAGTACGATGTTATCGCATGTATGAACCTAAATGGTGACTATATTTCTGATGCATTAGCGGCTCAAGTAGGTGGTATCGGTATCGCACCAGGCGCAAATATTGGTGATGAGTGTGCTTTATTTGAAGCAACACACGGTACTGCACCAAAATATGCAGGGCAAGATAAAGTTAACCCTGGCTCAATTATCCTTTCCGCAGAAATGATGTTACGCCACATGGGTTGGACAGAAGCCGCTGACTTAATCATTAAAGGTATGGAAGGTGCGATTGCCGCTAAGACTGTAACTTATGATTTCGAACGTCAGTTAGAAGGCGCTAAACTGCTGAAATGTAGCGAGTTTGGTGACGCGATTATCAAACACATGTAATTGTTGCTTTGATAAATAGTTAACGGGAGCTTATTAGTTCCCGTTTATTTTTTGTACTATAAAATGCTTCCCCAAAATATCCCCAAAACTCTTCCCCAAAACTGTTCAATTAAACAGCAATAATTTGCCATTCTTTGCCTCTATCATCGTGGTATTTATCAGTCATATTTTGTGTTTTATGACCCAATAATTTTTGTGTATTAATTCCTTGTTCTCGATAAAGTCGCTCGGATAAAGAACGTTGTTCATGGAAAGTAGGTGCAGTACCTTTTTCCCAAGTTAACCCACATTTATCTCGCGCTTTTTTAAATGTTGTGGTTAACGTATTTGGCGTGACTTGTTCACCACGTTTCGCTTGTGCGGTGGTATGTCGATAATGCACGAGATATTTACTCACAACAGCATCACGACATTGAGCAACAACATCCCTTAAAGAGAGGTTGATAGCCTCACATTGTAGCGAGAGAGGGATGGCTAACTTACTGCCTGTTTTCTCTTGCTGTATATGTAACATGTCATCCCAAATATCAGAGAATTTCATTTTACAGATATCACCGATCCGCTGACCTGTGGTTAAGGCGAGCAACATTCCACATTGCAGGTAAGGAGGGTGGTTCTTAGCTTGCTGATAAATAGTGCGCCATTCTTCCAATGTCATGCGTTCTCTTTTCACTCTGTTCCGTGGTTGTTTAGTTGCTTTCGCGGGATTGTAACCAGGAGGAACATAGCCAGCATGTTGAGCTTCTTTAAATACATCAATAAGCACCATGCGAACGACCTGAGCCATTCTTGAATGTCCTAATACTTTGACTGAATCTATTATTTCAGCAATATCTAAAGCGGTTATCTCTTTTAATATTTTCGTACCACAATACTGACGGAATAAATTAATGGGTTTCATTTTTTGTCGATAAGAATTAATTTTTAATTCACCAATATCTAATCTTTCTTTTTGAATATCTAAATATTTATCCATCCATATATCGACAGATATTTCAGACTTATTTGTCTTAATTTTTGATAACCGTTCATTAATACTTAATAACTGTCGAGTATGTTGTTCAGCAATAATTGTATTGGCTTGAATGGCAGTTTCTCTCGCTTCTTGTTCGTCAGTGCCTAAGCTATGAAATGTACCAGTGATGGGATGTTTATATTGCCAATAAATTTTGCCGTTACGTTTATCTAGCTTTCGATATAAATTAGGGATAATAATTTTATGGGTTCGTGGTCGGGCAGCCATCTGTAATTATCCTCTTAAGTCGTTCCGTTGATTTAGTAGGAATTTGGGGGAGAGATAGATAACCCACATAACGAGCTTCTCTATCAACCATCCACTTGCGGCCAACTTTCATTGCGGGTGGTGCAATAAGGTTATTCTTTGCGTATTTTTGTAATACCGTCATGCAAGGAGAGGCATCTCCAAATTCCAACCTTGCCCACGCTTCAAGAGTCACCATTCTTGACATATTTTCTCTCCACGTTATTTATACTCAGTTTAAATAAATATTAATTAGTGCTTTAGAATGAAAGGTCATTATTAAGTTTGTGTAACTTATCCTCCGTTATTTCTTGCTAAGAGTTGAGAGCAGCTCATTGATGTTTTTTATCTATGACAGTTTTAACATTGCATCGTTAAACTTTATTATGTTTTTCATTTTCACTTTAATAATAAGTGATTACACGTATAAATAGTGTAATTCGTCAAGCAGTATTTTAAAATATTTACTTATAAAACAATCTGTTGTATTATTTCCTTCTTGATCGGAAATAAGGAGCAGATATGAAATATATGACTCATATAGCAAGATATAAAAATGAAACTTACGAGCTTACACCGTGTAATACAAATGAAGGAGTTTTGACATTTAATTTTTCTGATAATAAAGAGTTTCCTAGTTCTATTGTCGAAAGTGAAAGAGTTAATATACTTTTGGCATCAGGTGAATTTATTTTCACTGAGGTTTCGAGAACTTGGATTGGTGGATTTTCTCTTTCAAAAATTTATTAAATATATATTTAAAGTCGATAATATTCGGCTTTGTGGCATTCTTCCTAGAGTTATAATTTTATCCTAATAAATATTATTTTAAATAACATTAATAGCGATACGAGGATAAAGTAATCCAATCGGCGCAAAAGGAATATCATCATCAAAGTCCATTGAGGGTTCATTATGTTTAGGAGATTGTTGTGGGCTCCATTCGTGTTGATGAGGTGATGGTTGTGATTTCTGGCTACCTGCCTGATTGTTGTTACCTAAAATTTGCATTGAGCCATTAATATTCACTACAACTTCCGTGCTGTATCTGTCTTGTCCATTTTGATCTTGCCATTTACGTGTTTGTAATTGACCTTCGATATAGACTTGTGAACCTTTACGCAGATATTCGCCAGCGATTTCGGCGAGCTTTCCAAATATCACAACTCTATGCCATTCAACACGTTCCTTGGTTTCACCTGATTGTTTATCTTTCCATGAATCGCTGGTGGCTAATGTAATATTAGTAACCGCATCGCCATTTGGGAGGTAACGCATTTCAGGATCTTGACCTAGATGTCCTATCAATAAGACTTTGTTTACACCTTTACTTGCCATTACATCGCCTCCAATTCTGATTTTCTGATGTTATATACTTCCTTTGCTTTTGATTGTTCAGGCGTTTTTCTGAGTAACTTCCATGTTTCTCCAAATTCTTTTTTCAAAATATTGAGATCTGTAATAGCCATTGCTGAATTAGTAAAATCTTTCAATATCTGATCTGGTGTTCTCGGTGCTACATTGTGGACTTCTGCATCCGCATCGATTGCTGTTTCTTCGGTTGGTATACAAAATGTTTGGAAAGCTGCGTATTTATATGCAATAGACATGGCTTTATTTGTGGCTTTGTCTCCGCTATCCATTGCTTCACCATAAGTCACAACCGTGTGTTTGCTTCCATCTTCAACAGAAACAAATTCAAACTCAGCTTTCACTACGACATAAAATAACAAGCCACCTCTTTGTGTTTGCCTTTCTGTGACAGTGCGTTCAATGATACGTGGAAGAATAAGTAATCCATGCTTAACTAGAGCAGGGGCAAGGGCGTTATATACTGCATCGATTCCTCTGAACATAAATCCTTGTTGTTGGTTTACACTTCCTTTTTTAATGCCTGTTTCAGCCATTTCTCTAGCAACATTACTAATAGCTTTGTATACAGCAGTCATATTAATCCCCTAAATATTGACCTTGACGACGATCACTTCCGTAGTAATCAACTTCAAATTTATTACTAGGCGTATATGTCCTTTTTGAATCTCGTTGGGCTCGAATATGCTCAGGAAGAGGAGGGTGATTCTTGGATGCATCTAAATTCATATACCAAAGCGTCATCGCGAGTCGCTGTTCAGCTATGCCAGGCGAATTGTTAGGTATTTCTCCTTCAATAATAGCTATTGCATGAGCGAGAGCTTCTTTGAAATTCCTTTTCGGAGTAGGTGAACTTAGTCGGGGGTATTTATCATTTGGGTATATTTGATTATTAAAATTATTCACAAAAAATTACCTCTATCCATAGAGCCTATTTATTGGGATATTTATTTCTTTGCATACCTTTGCGTTGTATTGATGTTTTATGCCATAAGCCTGTTTTAATGTCTGATTGGCCTTATTCCATCCATGTTCATCTTTGAGAAAATGGGCGATCCCTGCTTGGCTTTGGGCTAAATAAAGTGTGTATTTATCAATGTTCATGTTTACCTCTGGATGAGCAAAATCCTCACTAATTAAGTGATAGTGGTAATGATTGATATTCTGGTGTTGGCGAAAAAAGATTTAGACGAGAGGGAAATATTTTTATTAATGTTTAACTTTGTTTACTAAGGTATTTAAAACTGCTTTTTTTAATGCCGTTTTTATCGCATTTTCTCCAATCAAATTATCTGAGAAGTCACTTAACAATATAGCTAATTCAGGAATGTCATCTGAAGCATTTATTTGAGTGTTTACTTCTACTCGATGTGGTTTGTTTTCAATGTGATTTAAAGTTAATTTGACGTTAATAACGATAGAAGTATCTTGTTGAGTCATTTTTATTTTCCATTTATAATTTTTTGATAATTAAGGTTATATCTAGGAATACTATTCTTTAAGTAAGTTTTTTAATTCTTTAATTTTATCATTAAGTATGTTTACCTCTGAGTCAGTAAGGGCTTCGCTGATTAAAATTGAAATTTTATTTTCAATAATTAATATTTCATCATCGATTGAGTTAGCTTTTGGTGTCATTTGTAAATATATTTTTTTTACATTATCATCCAAGTTTTCAAATCCTCTTTTAAAGGATTTTTGATCTGATAGTATTTTTATATATTGAGGTAATTGCTGCTTGTTAAATTCATTTAACTTGAGTAAACATTCAATGTTTTTTATCTCATATTCTATTGGTCGGTTATGAGCACGTTTTAAACTGAATGCTTCAATTGAGGAATTAAGTTTTGCTAGATTTTCATTGAATGATTCTAATATGGATACAGTGTGTTCTAAAACACTATTGGCACTATTAATTATGTCGAGAATATTTTTTTTCATTATTGAACCACATAGTTAGAATAAAATAGCTTAGATTATAGTATCTCCTTTATGTAAAATATGAGATGAAAGTCAATCATTCAATTAATTTGATATACTGATTATCCAATATAAGGTGGTTTCTAATTTATTTTGCAGTGACACAAAATTTATCCTTTGATTTTTTTGTTCTAACACTCGAAAACATAACTATGTTTGGTAAACAACAGTTATCAGGTGATGATTGATACTTAGGTTCAATATTTCTAGTCACAGGAATGTGGCTTAGTGATAGTGTCTTTTCAACGCGGTTTAATTTTTTAGTTTCTAGTTGAAATATTGAGTCTAGTTGCATCTCAATATCTCTAATTGCAATGGCTTCGACTTTCCGTCTGGCATGACGTCTATTTGCAGAGTTACCACGTAAAAAGTCTGGTTTGCGTGATTTCTTCACTTTTATAGTTGCCATAAATCCTCCAAACAGTTGGCTTTAGTGATTGGTGATAATAGTAAAACACCAATCCGAAAACCTTCTGAGAAGGTTGACGCTTTATCAGCGTCGCCGTTCTGATAGCTAATACACAGCTCGCCACCATCGTTGTTAAAGAACTTCAACGTGCTGTGTTCCGTTGATAGAAATTATATTCACAAATTGTGATTTTAATGTCAACCACAAAGTGTGTTTTTTTGTGTTTGGTATGTTTTATTAGTATGATTAGAAAAGAAAAATAAATTTATAAAAAACACAATATGTGTGGTTGGTCACATCAGACATCGGGTTGTAATGAGTATTTTTGACAGGTGATTAGAAAAAAGCTCTCAAGTTGATGAGAGCTTTTTAATATTTATGATGGGAGATAGCAGTAGGATTGGGGGGCAGTAATATTTTTTCCAATTTTTTCACTAAATTCTTTCAATGAAATTGGCTCGTCATATTTGATTACTCTTCCTATCTCAATAGCATAAGCTGTATTTCTTTCTTGGAAGTATTTATCAAAAAATTTTTTACTTATTCCTGAAAATGACTCTGTTTGCTCCCATATAGAATGAGGTTTATCTTGTAAAACACCTTTTATATGGAACTCACCGACGATTTGTCCAACAGGTAAAGTAGAGTAAATAACAACTGATGTTACAGATGTATTTTTAAATATGCCTTTTCTAAATTCGTACCTTTTAGTACCTTCTAGAATTTTTGATACAAATTCTGGTTTAATTGATAATAATACTTTCATCGACGCCACTTTGGTTCATAATTCTAATAAATTGTTCATCGCTAATATTTAGTATACCCCAGTAAGCACTTTCGTCAAGACCAACAGAATTTATTAATGTCGCTCTATTTAATCTCTTAGGTAATGCTAAATTATATGTGAATGTAATAATATATGGGTATCTTTTACTCTTATAAAATTTTGATAGTTCTTCTCTACTAAATATTGAATATTTTATACAGTAATCAATAAATAATTCTTCTGAAGGAAAATCAAAAATAGTTTTTATATTTTCTACGATACAAATTGATGTCGCTACTGATCTATAATAAGCAGGACCTTGATTATCGGATGTTCTATAAATTATAAGTATATCATATGGTTTTAATGAGGAAACACCACTCATCCCACAAATGTATACTTTTCTGATACTATTTGTATGAGAAATATCTTCAAGAATATCAGGTGATTCAGTAACTAAAATAGAATCAGGGAATAGAATAGAGTGAAATTTTGGGTAAATAGAAAGAATATATTTATTTTGCTCTTGGGTAAATGGAAATCTAGGGTAATCAGATAATATGTCACCAGTGGAATCATTTAGTGACATATCTTTTAATAAGACTATTTCAGTACCATTTTTACTTTCTTTTATTGCACATTGGTTAAAACCGTACATTTTGAATAAATTTATTAAATATCCATGTTTCTCAAATATAGTGACATAAACATCATCAACTTTATGAGATAATGCATTGTCAAATATTTTTTTTAGAAACCGTTGACCTCTCAGTGTTCCTTTAGGTTCAAATTTAAATGTTCCTACTTTTAAATGTTTCCCACTTTTTATAGATGGAATAACATCATCTATAATGCCTTCTTCTATTTTTAAATATAAAAAACCGTCTATATTTCCTGAGTCCTCATATAAAACATATGCTTTTTCTGAAACATCATTTGATTTTTTTTTGAACCAATCAATAAAACCATGCTTATAATCAGATTTTAAAGATAAGAAAAAATTATCTTCTAAATTAATTTCATTAAAGGGTATATGTTTTAAATTATCCATAGCAAAGACCTTAATTAAATTATATTAAAATGTATCATCAGGCCATTGAGACTTAATAACCTTACCTACGATTGTACAATTATCATTAATAGGAATAAGGTCATAACGTGGATTCAATGGTTCCAAGTATTTAACGCCACCATCTCTAATTAAGCGTTTAAAAGTAAATTCATCATTTAATAAGCGAGCGACACAAAAATCACCGAACTTAACCTCTTCTTCTGGATCAATCAAAATAATCATTCCTTCGGGAAAACTTGGTTTTCCTCCTAAAGGCGCGGTCATTGATTGACCTTCAACCTCCAACCAAAATGCTCTTTTACTAGCTTTCTTAGCTGTAGGTATCCATGAAGTAGCATCTTTTTCTGTGTAGGCGTTTATATTAGTTGTGAAAGTACCCGCTTGAACCTTTGTAAACAATGGATATTCGTAATTACTGATCACTTGTTCACTTTGTTCTCCAAACATTAATTCTGCTGGCGATACACCTAAAACTTCGCTGATGATTAAGGCATCATCGGCGCTTACTTTTCTTTCCCCTAGTTCATAATTTCCAATTCTTGAGGCTGCGGAATATCCGCATAGCTTGGCAAGTTGTGCTTGGCTAAGGCCTCTAGATTCACGAATAGACTTAAGTCTTTCGCCGATAATTTCATTTATTTTTTTCATAGCCATTTATTAACACAAAATGTGATAAATGTATTTAAACGTTTTGTGGTTGACTAAAAATCACATATTGTGTGTAATATCATTGGTAAGTATGGAGGACACACAATATGAATAACATTGCAAAACAGCGAAATAAATTAGGAATTTCTCAAGCTGTTTTAGCTTCATCAATTGGGTGGGGTCAGTCTCGTATTGCTAACTATGAGTTAAATATTAGAACACCCAGCCTGAATGATTGTCGCATCATTGTTGAAGCATTGCAGAAACTAGGTGCAAACTGTTCTCTAGATGATGTTTTTCCACCTAGAACCGCATAGTTTTATTCGCTCTTTAACAATCGCAGTTTTTGACTGCTACGGAGTCGCTGATAAAGCGACAACTTTTCCCCCAATATCAACTCATACGGAATGAGCCACGGATCATTATTGTCCCTTAGTTAACTCATAAGGACTTTAAACAATGGAATGCGCAAATACACGCAAACAATTCAATCAATTTATCTCTAATCACCTAATAGCTTCAGCATTACAAGCATTGAGAAATAAAACTCAGTCTGCCGTGGCTAGAACGTTAGGTGTCCATGATTCAACAATCCTACGTCGTACTGAAAAATATCCTGAAATATGCGAAACACTTGTCGCATCGGGAATTATTGATTTTGTGATGGAAGGAGAACGAAAAATCTCAGAAGAAGAGTACCGATTTTTGTGGAAACAAATGGGTGAACTTTCTCAAATGAAAATAAAAGAAAACGCCTCGATTGCGGCAACAAACGAGGCGTGTTGTTCAATGGAATTCACCATTTAACGTACAAATATACTGTATCAATATCCAGTTTTTATCACAAGGGGAAACTTCGGTTTCCCTTTTTTGATACAGCTTTGGAATGGAGAAATTATACCATGAGACAAAGAATAAATCATGAATTTAATGGCTGTGATGAGCATAAAAACATGATGAGAAATAGGCTATTACAAGAAATAACCCCACTGGGTTGTCAGCGTTTAAAGGAAGCACTGAAAGACGCAAAATTAAGGAAAGCACATCGGGATAAGCTATTAGGAGAGCGAAAATGAGTATGCTTCTAATGGCAAAAGCCATGCAATTACAGGTGGGGAGTACAGCACAAAAAATGGTGCTACTCAAACTTGCCGATAATGCCAATGATAAAGGTGAGTGCTTTCCTTCTTATGAGACTATTGCGCGTCATTGCGAAATTAGTCGTCAAAGTGCGATAAACCACATTAAAAGTTTATGTAAAAAAGGGTTTGTTCGTAAAGTTACGCGAAAAACTGATAAGGGGCATACTTCCAATTTATATATTTTGGATTTGGAGGCTAAATCTCTTGATGAGGGTAGTCAAAATACAGTACCACCTAGTCAAAATTCTGTACCAGAGGTAGTCAAAGAATTTGACCACGGTAGTCAAACGGTTGGACTAGGGGGTAGTCAAAAATTTTTACCCAGAACCAGTAAGTCTTTTAACCAGTCAATTAACCTTAAAAAACTATCGTCTGACGACTTGAAACCTGCAAAGCAGATTTCGGTTAATCGACAAACTAAAATTCCTTATCAGGAAATCATGCAAGCCTTCAACGAATCAGCAGGGGATAGATTACCCAATGCCGAATCACTGAATGACAAACGCAAAAGAGCAATATCCAAATTCCTGAAAGAACTTAAAGAGCCCACAGTCGAATCAGCTAAAAATTATTTTGATTATTTTATGGAAACGGCGAGTGCTTGGTATTTCGGCGAAAATAATCGAGGTTGGCGAGCGAATTTTGATTATTTACTCAGACCAGAAACGGTACTCAAAACAAGGGAGGGAGCACTGTGATGAGCCAAGTTCCGAATAACTTGATGGCGGAACAAAATGTCATTGGAGGACTCCTGCTCGATCCGCAAAGTGATAATGCGCAATCAATTTTTTCACTGCTAAAACCTGAAGATTTTTATACCCGACACCATCAAATTATCTATCTCACTCTGCGAGAAATGTATACCCAACGTATGCCAATAGACATCATGATGGTGACGGATTATCTGGAGTCAAAAGGGCGAATTAATCAATCAGGTGGTTTTGCCTATCTTGCTGAGATGGCAAGAGAAACACCGAGTATTGCTAACATTATGGCTTATGCGAAAAAAATCCGAGAGTGTTCCGCACAGCGTTTTGTTATCGAAAAGACGGTTGAAATTCAAAAACTCATGATGGTGCCAAGTGAGTTAAGTTTTACGGATAAAATTGAACAAGCACAACGCTTGCTTGATGAAGCCACGTCGTTTGGAAAAATGGGGAGAAAAACAGGATTACGCCGAATTGATGATGTGCTGGATGATGTTTTTACCGACATTTGTGACCGACAAGATAACCCAGAGAAACATCGAGGATTAAAAACGGGATTTAAAGATTTTGACCGCCTATTAAGCCCAAAACAGATTGTCATCGGCTCACTGTTCGTGATTGGTGCTCGTCCAAAGATGGGGAAAACAACCGTTCTCACTGAAATGGCAAAGAATGTCTCACAACAAGGTAAGCCTGTATTGCTGTTCAGCATGGAAATGACGGATAAACAGCTTGTTGAACGGACACTAGCCCAACAAACCCAAATTAATTCAGATAAATTTTACCAAAAGTTAGAAGAGCATGAATGGGATAGGCTTTGCAGTGCCATCGGTCGCCTTAAAGATGAGCCCAATATTTGGGTGGATGATACACCAGGCATGTCCTTACAGCATATTCGCTCTGAAAGTCGGAAAATCAAACGCAAAGTCGGTGATATTGGGTTTATTGGTGTCGATTACCTCACTCTGATGCAGGCGGGAAAAGCTGACCGTAATGATATTGCCTATGGTGAAATCACTAAGGGACTAAAAATATTGGCAAAAGAGCTCAATACGGTGGTTGTGTTGCTTGTACAACTGAATCGGGGATTGGAAAACAGGACAGATAAACGTCCCGTACCAAGTGATTCAAGAGACACAGGACAAATCGAGCAAGATTGTGATTATTGGTTAGGCATTTATCGTGATGCGGTGTACCACGATAATGCGGATGAAACGCTGACCGAAATGATTTTAAGGCTTAATCGACACGGTAAAACAGGCACCGTGTATGTTGACCAACAAGGATTGAGTATTACACCGGTCGATCAATATATGGCTGCATATCGCGCTCAACCGAAACGAGAGCCTAAAAGGTATTGTGAAAAATCGTTTTAACTCGTAAAAGTAAAAAGGAGGCCTCGTGACAGATGATATCTGTCTCCATAAATCCAATCTCAACAGTATTTTCAAAGTGCTCTCCGAAATCGTGACAACAGGTAAACGCTATCGTATCAAAATCACCGAGTGGCGTGATTTAAGAACCATACCAATGAATAAAACATGGCGTATGTGGATGGAAACCACAGGCGAGTGGTTACGTGCGCGTGGAGTTGTTATCGATATTAAAAATGGTGTCGGTGAAATCGTTTTATCAAAGCCCATCACTAATGAGGAAACTCATGAATATTTTGTTGGACATTGGTTAGGGCGCAATGAAAACGGTGAGCGTGAAAAAACCAGCAAGATGGATAAAGCAAGGATGCTTTACATGATGGAGAAACATGAACAATGGTGCATTGAGAAGGGAATTCCGATCATCATTCCTAGCAATTCTGAATATATGAGTTTGAAAAGGAATCAAGAGGAATAATTGCTGATGGATAAATCAAAGGAAAACATAATGAAGTCGCTAAGGCGACGGCGCTGTAAAATATGTAGAGAATGGTTTCACCCCAAATACAGTAATATTTGGTGGTGTTGCCCAGAACACGGAGCAGAACTGGCAATAAAACGAAGGAATAAGGAAAAAGAAAAAGCGTTAGTAAAACTCAAAAAGGCACAAAGAGAAAAGGAAATCAAAGCAAGAGACAAACTCAAAGCCCGCAAATTAGCAGTAAAACCTACCTCATATTTTATCAAACAAGCTCAAACTGCGTTTAATCAATACATCAGACTTAGAGATCATGATGAGCCCTGTATTAGTTGTGGTGAAACTAATCCCCCAGATTTACATGGAGGACAGTGGGATTGTGGTCATTTTTTATCTGTGGGTTCACACCCTGAGCTGAGATTTGATGAACGTAATGCATATAAGCAATGTAAATCATGTAATGGTGGTGCAGGGCGATTCACTCATAAAAATGCCAGTGTAAGTCAAAAGTATGAGGAAAAACTTATCGAAAAATTTGGTCAAGAATTAGTTGATTGGTTGCGAGGGCCTCATGAGCTTCCGCATTGGCGACGCGAAGATTATATCCAGATACGCGATAAATACAGAGAGAAGGTGAGGCAATTAAAACGAGAAAGAGAGATGAAGGTGTAAGTGATTAATCAATAGGTAACAAGGTAACAAATGGTTTGGAGAAGTCTGTATGAGAGATATGCAGGAAGTTTTATCGCGTTGGGGTGCGTGGTCAGCTAATGAAGAAAATAGTATCGATTACTCATCAATTGCCGCAGGTTTTAAAGGATTAATTCCAAGCTCAAGACGAAGCCGAGAGCAATGTTCAGATGATGATGGCTTAAAAATCAATAAAGCGGTATTACATTTAAAGGTAAATAATAGTTATTTGTTTCAGTTGGTTATTATGTACTATGTGAAGAATTATCCTTTGCGTTCAATGGCTTCAAAACTTGGTATTTCTCATAATGAGGTGGCTAAGCGATTGCAGACAGCGGAAGGATTTATTGAGGGATGTCTATCGGTTGATAACGTAAAATTAGATATGGATAAAATAATTAGAAAACACCACATTTATAGTCTTGCGTAATTACAAAACACAATATATTGTGTTAGTAATGGTTTTGATGTTATAGCTCTTATCTATTGAAAACCTCGTGAGTATAACGGGGTTGTATTTTTTATAGGTCTACTTAAGCTGATTTACCGCTAAAAAATAAAGTTTGCTATCTGAATTTTTCTATGGCTTAATAGCGTCACTGGTTTGGAAGTACAGACCTATTTATGTTAGTAAGTTTAAAGTTGTTCCCGTTTAGCGTTATCCTCGATACCTCTTCATTGTGAATTCCTTCTAATTAATTCCCATAAGTAAAAATACAAAACAAACCGCATATGCCTTATGGCAAATTAAATAAATTAAAGGAAATTCTATGTCTAATACAATGACTGGTACAGTAAAATGGTTCGATGAAGGTAAAGGTTTTGGTTTTATTACTCCAGCTGATGGCAGCAAAGATGTCTTCGTACATTTCTCTGCAATCCAAAGTGATAGCTTCAAAACATTAGCTGAAGGCCAACAAGTTTCATTCACCATGGAAAATGGTATGAAAGGCCCAGCAGCAGGCAACGTGGTGGCTCTCTAAAGGCGCTATTACTATTCGCCTCTATTTTAAATGCCCTTGTTGTAGCAGTTCACAATATAGAACATCACAATTTGATGTCACAGTGAACAATCCACACGGCGCAAAATGTATCTTTTGCAAAAGTGTGATGACAGCTCAAATGAGTTAAGCATTAAATAGTTGAATATACAAAACCTCGCTTCGGCGGGGTTTTTTGCTATCTACAATCTCATGTTGGTTAAAGATAAAAAATTTAGATTTTAGGGCTTGAAAAATACTTGCTCGTTCATATTTATATTTTGGGTAAATAAGATACCGCTCATAATTCACTAAATACTGAAGGAGGAGTTATATGCCTAACATTAAACCTTTTTCATTATTCCCAACATTATCTGACAACTTACTTTCAAATCGTTTTGATCAGATAGATCGCCTGTTTAGTCAGTTAACAGGCAGTAAGCCAATTGTATCACCTGTACAGACTTATAACCTGAAACAGATTGATGATAACCATTATGAATTGACAGTAAGTGTGCCTGGATATCAAGAAAATGACTTATCGGTTTCATTGAAAGGAAGCCGTTTATTGATTGAAGGGAAAAAAGAAGAAAAATCAGAAGAAGACAATGATAAATGGATCCACCGAGGCATATCTCAAGGGCAATTTACATTACAATTTGACCTCGGTAAGAATGTTAAAATAGAAAAAGCGGATTTATCAAGTGGACTTCTGACCATTGCTATTGAGTATGAGTTACCAGAAGAAGAAAAACGGCAAACAATAGCGATAGAAAATAAAGATAAAAGCTAATTGAGTTAGATAATGTGAATAAGATTAAGGCTACGCATAATGTGTAGCCTTAATTGTTTTTGTGAAATATTCAAAATTATAAGAGATGAGCTTGCAGAATCCTAGGTAGGACACAATTAGACTAAGTAGATTGGTTTGAACGAGAATCGGAAGTCCCTCTGTTGGAGAATATAATTTAGTACTTAAAATCATATGTGACTACTTAATACTATTTATTATTAGTGCTTGACAATTAAATGATTTATATCTGAAATCGTGTAAATTGGCTTAGATTTTCTACTATATCATCGGTTTTAGGAAAAAATATGAAACACTTGAATAATTTCCCCAAAAGAGATAGAAATCATAGGGTTGAAAACATGGCCATTACGGCATTTGAAGGTTTTCTTAGGGATTCAAGTGATTTTTTTATACAGAGTCAAGATGTTAATGACTATGGGGTCGATTATCAGCTTGAAATAACTGTTAATGGACAAGCTACGAATATCAGATTATTTGTTCAACTAAAAGGTACTGAACAAGCATTGAACCTTGATGGCTCAGTTAGTATTTCAGTTAATAGGGCTAACTTGAATTATTTACTAATGCACCCTTATTCGTTTTATGTTTGTTTTCACGTTCCTACAAATACTCTCAAGATATGTTTTGCTGAAAACATCTTGCGTATTTATGAACAGTCAGGAAAAAATTGGTCTAAACAAGAAACTTTGACTGTAAAATTTGTGGAGGAGATGTCTGAGTCTCGTCTGCATGAAATAGCAGAATTGGTTAGGTACCAAGCGATTGCAACTCGCGATGCAAGAGTAAATACAATAATAAGTTCAAAGAAAAATATTGCGAACACAATTAGTAAAACCTTACCAAAGATTCATATTCCTGAAGAGAAAAATTTGGCTCAGGAAATGTTGATATCATTATATGATGATAATCAAGATGAAATTATCAGTGCTAATTTTCATGAGTTCCTAGCAATTTTAGGAACAGACCACCCTGCTATGATCATCCCTTATATGTCAGAAATTAATAAAGGTATGGATAGAATTAATTATGATGAAGAGAGAATTACCAATGGTGTTCAGTATCTTAAAGCAAGGCTATCTGATGGTCTTCTTACTGAAGGTAGCCTTTATTATTCTATCGGCAACGGGTTTACAGCTCTTAAAAAAGACAATGAGGCTATTCTAGAATATAAAAAAGCCTTAAAAGGTTTATCTGGTGATAGCAAATTGAAAGCGCAGTGCTATAAAAATATGGGAGGGAGTTATTCTATTCTTGGGAATGAGAGTAAAGCAATGGAGTGTTATCAAAATGCACTTCAATTAGATCCGAATTTAAGTGAGGCAAATTATGCTGTAGGCATGTATTATAATAAAAAAGGTAATTATAGACTTGCCCTTGAACATTTCGATGCTATTATTTTTCCGCATAATTCACCCCACAAACTAACTGGACTAGCTAAATGGAGAATCAACACTCTTTTTAATTTAGGTGATTATCGCTCAGCATATAGAGAAATTAATTCATTACTAAGCACTAGTGAAAACAAAGAACAATTATGGGCATGGTGCTTAATATTAGTTGCAACCTTCTGTCGGACATCAATAATTTCAGCCAAGTTAAGTTTGCCGTTTTGGGAGCGTTTTTTGGATATTTACCCACATAATCCAGATGCAACAAGAGAATTGCTGTTAGCAAAAAATTATCTTAGGCAAAATACCAATGAAATTTTTTGCTCTTATGAGGATTTCAAGAGAGAGTTTGAGTTGCGTATTTTGGATGTTAATTATAAGGATACAGCATTTCTATGGGATCGGTTGGGCCACTGGGCTCAAGATGAAAATAAGTGGTTGGATGCAGAATCATACTTTCGTAAAGCCTATAATATTGAAGGTGGAGAATATGGATATTGTCTGGGTGTCGCCTTAAATCATCTTGGACGATATAAAGATAGTTTGCCTCTACTACTTGAGCAAGCTGAAAAAATTCAGCCAGACGATTTTAGTTGGTTTCAAGTGGCAGTTTCATATGAGTTTCAAGGGTGTATAGCAGAAGCTATCGAAGCTTATGAAAAATGTTTGTCTTTAAATGAAAAAAATGAACTGGCACTATTTAATCTCGGTGGGCTTCATTGGAATAGCAGAAACTTAGAAGAGGCGAGTCGTATTTGGAAGTTAGCTGTCATGTTTTACCCTGATCACGAGCTTACTCATAAACTTCGCGCTGATATTCCTTTTATTTTGATTTAATTGTATAAAATTGAACCTTACTTTGGTATTGAGTTAGACATATCATCTCCATAGTGGTCACTCGTTTTACTAGATACCTGAGATGAATCAGCTCCTAGCATATAATAGGTGGTCTGAATTAGATTCAGCCTTGAATTATCGTTGCATCAGGTTAAATCTAAGTATACACATCTAAATTATCAGTACAAAAGATCACCAACACAAAATAAAAAAATGCCGATACGCTAGGAGTCATATCGGCATATAAAATAAACGCAAGAAGCAATGTAAGTCATGTCGTACTAATTCGTATCAAACCTGTCAACTTGATACATATGTAATGATAATTATTCTCATTACTATATTCAACCCTAAATTAAATAAGGTTACTTTGTAGCCTTTCCGTTTACGCCGACCACAGAATCAATACCCATTTATACCGTTCACACAAGAGCTGTGAGTCGGCACCTTATTAACTAAATAAATCGGTAAATGTTATGTCAAAAGAGATAAGCGAATTACAGTTTAGTCTTCACTATGCCTCAGAAACAGACAGTGAAATGAATACTTCAGCCATTTTAACGGCGAATATCCATACGGCTGATGGTGAAACTCAACAACTGACACAACTAATTTGCACGACATCTCCCGCAGGTAAAAAGCAATATCGAATCGGCACACAAAAGATTAATGATGCAGGCGACCCATTGCTGGTGGCGATTGAATCTTATTGGCGCAAAAATACACAAGAGAGCTGTGTTTATTTGTTAGAGAAAGCGAAGCAATTTATTCAAGGACACTTACAACAAACGAATACATGGATATCTATGTATGGTCTTGTGATTGTTTCTAATGCTTCACTGGAAGAGCAATTGCCTGAAGGTTTATTAAGGGCACTTAATGTGTCGAAAGCTGTTTGATACTTTGAGTAAACAGAGCAAAAAATAAATATGTCGATTTGTAATTAGCTCTTACAGGTTGAACTCTCCCGAAACTCCAGAGAGTTCATATTTTTAGTTATAAGAGTTTATGGCAAATTACATACTATTTTATAAGTAGGTTTTTATAATTATTGATACATCATCGAGACTCTTCTTATTAATGAGAAGTATGCGATGCAAAGTTTTAACGTTTGAGGAATATCGGGATCAGACATTCGATAGGTAAATGTTTTTTTTGCATTAGAAGGGGAATAGTGTATACCTTCATCTTCTAATTTTAATTCTTGTTCTGAAGAGCGTATTGAATCGATAAGAGTGCAAAGTTTATTTATTCTATCTGCGGGTATTTCCGCATGTAATAATTTATGTGCAAACTGATTTCTTATCTGATCAATATGACAAAAAGCATCATATGCTTGTTTTGGCATACCTAATCGCTGAGCTAGCTTATTTTTATGTTCAAAGGACATTCTAAATCTAACATCGTTAATATTTTCTGGTTTTTCTGCAAACAAATCCTCAATATTTAGATGAGCTGATATAAAAGCTTCTAAAAAATTTTCACAAGTTAAATGTAGTGTTAAAACTGAGACGAGGGGAGTATCGGTCTCACAAATTGTTAATACAGCATTTCGAGTTTTATCATCGGCAAGAAATAATTTTTCAAATATTTTAGTATTCATTCTTTCCTCATAGGACTTTGTATGAAAATAAAAAATGAAACCATTGGATTGGCAGATCCTAATGGCCATATAGCCTGCGTTATTGGGCGCCTACCTGATAATAATGTATCAGAAGTGAATACGGAGGATAATGATATTTTTAAGTCGATGATAAAAGATAAAATTTTTATAGGTGAAACTTGGTCGGATCATGATACACCTTTATTGGCTATATGGAATTCTTTTACCGATATACAACAGGAGGTTATAAGTAGCGTTATTCAAAGATATAAAGATGAGATATTTAATTTGGAATGTTCTCTTTATGAAAGGAATTTCGATTAGTTGGAATGTTTGGTTATTTGCGAGCACCTGAATATTTTTAATGCTCCCACTGAATTCTTGAATAGCCTGTGATCATTCATTCAGCCAACCACATTGGGCTGGATCATTAATTTAATTAAGTCTTATATTTTCACTTTTAACTTTCTCACACTAATCATCAACGGACACTCCTCTGGGGGTGACTATGCGTATGGAAAAATTAACCAATGTAACTTATGGAACCGCAGGTCTAACGGCCTTTTTTGCCAGTCTTTCGTTATATGAATGGGGATTTGTTATCGGAATGGCGTTCAGCATGGTTCTCGGTTTAGCCACTTATTTTATGACTCGTCGAGAGCAACGAAAACGCACTCAATTATTTGAAGAGCTTGTTAGTCATGTTGATCCACAAAACCCAACTGAAACATTAAAAAGGCTTGCTGAATTAATGGTAAAAGCACCAAAGGATATTTAATGTCTCTCAAACAGAAAATAGCTGTGCTAACAACTGCGGGAGCCACAGCAATCGCGTTAGTAGTAATAGCTCATTTTGAAGGTGTGCGTTATGAACCTTATCGTGATGTGGCAGGTGTTTTGACGGTTTGCTATGGGCATACAGGGAAAGATATTATTCAAGGTAAGAGATACACACAACAAGAATGTGATGCGTTATTACAAAACGATTTTATTAAGACACAACAGCAAGTCGATGCATTAATCAACGTACCACTCGATGACTACACTAAAGCCGCTTTATATTCCTTTGCTTTTAATGTGGGTACAACCGCATTTTCTCGCTCAACATTACTCAAGAAGCTAAACGCCGGTGATAGAGCGGGTGCTTGTGAAGAAATAAAACGTTGGGTATATGCAGACGGCAAGGTTTGGCGAGGGCTTGTCAGTCGTCGAGAGGCGGAGTCAGCACTATGCCATGGAAACCTTTAATTATCATTATCAGCTTTATTCTTGCATTACTCATTACAGTCGCTGGTGGCATTTATCTCTTGATTGATAACTCATGTACTAAAGACCACATTAGCTTAGAAAAACGCTGTCAGATTGCACTCTCACATCATCGGTACTAATCATGAAATACGGGAAACTCTATGCCGTCATTACGATGGTAGGCATCATTGTGGGTAGTTATTGGGTGATTAACTGGCAAGCTAACAGGATTAATTCACTGACAGATACCAACAAAAAACTAACAGTGGCTCTCGAAGAACAGAAGTCTATTAATACGGATTACCAAGCACGCATAATGCGATTAAACCAACTGGATATTCAATATACACAGGAGTTAGCGAATGCTAAGAATGAAATTAGTCGTTTGCGTGATATTAGTGAGCGTCATCCTGAGCGGGTGTATATCAAAGCCGAGTGCCCAAAAAGCAAAACCACTCCCTCCACCAGCTTGGCTTATGCAACCACCGCCCGACCTACTAACACCGCTATCAGAAATTATTGGTTACTCAGAGAGCGAATTGCAGAGTCAGAGCAGATGATTAAAGGGTTGCAGGATTATATAAGGCTGGAGTGTTTGAAATAAAAAAAGACTTAGTTATGTATTCGCCACTAAGTTAGCAACAATGACACCTGTCAGTTATTTTTTCTAGGAGTATTACTTATGGTAGTTGTGTAACTCGAAGGATATTCTGTGAAAAATTAATTGCTGAGGTCATAGACATGGGGATTCTTTCTAGAATAAGTAACTTATTGTTGGTGATTATAGGTTTGTCGATGATATCTGTTTCTTCTTATGCAGATCCAGATAATGGGCATGGAAGAGGTCAAAATAAAGGATATCAAGGAGAGAAGCCAAACAAATGGCATAATAAATCACAAAATAATCACTTTGATAATGAAACCTCTTTCTCAATTTCTTTATCTTATAATGAGGCTAGAGCAATTGCGTTGAATGGTGGATTTACTGGATATTCATCACTCCCTCCAGGTATTGCTAAAAATTTAGTAAGAGGAAAGCCATTGCCTCCGGGTATTGCGAAGAAAATGGTTCCTGAAAAAATGCTTAGCCAATTACCTTACTATCCTGGTTACGAATGGCGCATTGTTGGAAATGATTTGGTATTGATCGCATTAAGTACAGCGATAGTCACTTCAATTATTAATAATGTTTTTGATTAAAACATAGTGGGTTAAATATATTCGGTATCATTGCGGGGTTTTAATCTATAAAAATAACCTTGTGAGTTTGAGCTCTCACTAGTATTACCAATATCCACTCAGCCAATCTGTTAATAATCAAAGTAATTTTTATATTTTCCTTGAATAAATATCCATTAAAGGATCATGGTAGATAGAATATTGCTATAAAGGCCATCAGTTCACAATCGCTGGTGGCTTTTTTATTGGGGAAAATTTGTAATGGGATAAACCATGAAAAAACGCAATGTCTATGGTGGTCGCTGGGCTAAAGTGCGATTAGCGTTTCTTAATGAACATCCACTTTGCGTTATGTGCCAAGAGCAAGGGCGCATTACTGCTGCCACAGTAGTTGACCACATTATTCCACATCGCCTTAAAGAGGCGCTTGAATCAGGCAATAAAGAGCGTATCGCAAAAGCCCAAGCCTTATTCTGGGATACAAAGAATTTTCAAAGCCTATGCGAACCGCATCATAACTCAACCAAACAACGTATCGAAAAGAGTGGCAAAGTCATTGGCTGTAATGCGGATGGCATTCCACTTGATCCCAATTCTCATTGGCATCAATAACACCATGAAATACAGGGTGGGGGCGGGGTAAAAGTTCAAACGCTTTCGCCCTGATTACCTAGCGCCCTCATTTGTGTGCACAACCGCGAAATGAAAAGTTTTTTTCTGGGAGGTTCCGATGGCAGGAAGACGCCCGAAACCGACCCACTTGAAGGTGGTCACCGGTAATCCGGGAAAACGAAAACTCAACGATAAAGAACCCCAACCCAAACGTGAAATTCCAAGCCCACCCGAACATTTAACGGATTGGGGGAAAATGGCGTGGGCAAAATTAACCTTATTACTCGATGGAATGGGCGTTTTAACCGTGGCTGACACGCTGGCATTAGAACGGCTGTGTGATATCTACGCCGATATTCTTCAATTGCGAGACACCATTGCCATTGAAGGTCGGACATACACCACAAAAACGCAATTAGGGGATTTTTTAATTAAAGCGAATCCTGCCGTTGCCATGTTGGCTGATGCAGATCGCCGTTTTAAAAGTTATTTAGTCGAGTTTGGTTTAACCCCCGCCGCTCGTTCGAAGGTGAAGATGGATGGTGGAGAAGAAGAGGAAGATCCGCTCAACCAATATTTCGGTTGATCCCGCAACGCAATACGCGCAAGACGTGCATCAAGGCAAAATCTTAGCGGGGCCTGATATTCGTCATGCTTGTGCGCGTCATCTCAAAGATTTAAACGAAGCCGAGCAACGAGGATTAGTCTGGGATGTTGAGGCCGTCAAAAGGGTGATCGACTTTTTCGCGAAAGTCTTAAAGCTCAATGGCGGGGAGCATGAAGGGAAACCGTTTATTTTATTGCCTTGGCAATGCTTTGTGATTGGCTCTATTTTTGGTTGGAAAATGACAGATGGAACACGCCGATTTCGCATGGTGTACGTTGAATCGGGCAAAGGTTCAGGAAAATCACCGATGGCAGGTGGCGTTGGGTTGTATTGTTTGGTTGCCGACAGTGAGCCGCGTGCCGAAGTGTATGCGGCAGCCACGAAAAAAGACCAAGCCATGATTTTGTTTCGTGATGCGGTGGCGATGGTTGATCAATCTCCCGCATTAAGTCAGAGGATCACCAAATCAGGCGGAACCGGTAAAGAGTGGAACTTGGCTTATTTAAAAACGAGTTCATTCTTTCGTCCGATCAGTTCGGATGATGGGCAATCAGGACCTCGTCCCCATTGTGCGCTGATTGATGAAATTCATGAGCACAAAAATAATACCGCCGTTGAGATGATGCGAGCGGGCACAAAAGGTCGGCGACAAGCCTTGATATTTATGATCACCAATAGTGGCCATGATAAAACCAGCGTGTGTTATGACTATCATGAATACGGACGAAAAGTCGCCGAAGGTACTATCGAAGACGACAGTTTCTTTTCCTATATTTGCTCACTGGATGAGGGCGATGATCCCTTTAAGGATGAGTCTTGCTGGGGGAAAGCCAATCCGTCATTGGGCTACACCTTTTCTGATCGCTATTTACGCGAGCAAGTGACACAAGCCCGAGGTATGCCCGCGAAAGAAAGCATTGTGCGTCGGCTTAATTTTTGTCAGTGGGTGGATGCCGATAATCCGTGGATTAACAGTGAAACATGGATGCAGTGTGAAAACACGTTCACCTTCGATGATCTTCAAGGTGAAGAGTGTTATGGCGGATTGGACTTATCAGGAACCAAAGATTTAACCGCATTAGCCCTGTATTTTCCTAGCCTCAAACGTCTTTATGTTGAATTTTGGACACCCAAAGACACCTTATTCGATAGAGCGAAAACCGACCGAGTGCCTTACGACTTATGGGTAAGGCAAGGTTTTATGCATACCACTCCAGGGAATGCGGTGAGGTATGAATTTGTGGCAGAACGCATTGCTGAGATGGCGATGCGCGTCAACATGAGAGCCATTGCTTTTGACCCTTATCGCATTAAATACCTTGTACCCAAACTGGATGAAGTGGGGGTGACGGTTCCTTTAACTCCGCATGGACAAGGATATTACAAAGCCAAGGACTCAGGACTATGGATGCCACACTCTATCGAACTATTTGAACAGCTCATTGATGACAAGAAGATTGAGATCCACACCAATCCTTGTTTGAGATGGAATGCTGCATCCGCTGTGCTTGAGGCTGACCAAAAAGATAACCGCGTCTTTGCCAAGAAAAAAAGCACCGGTCGAATCGATGGTGTGGTGGCCTCTGCAATGGCGATTGGAGCTGCGGAAGGTGAGGTTGATAATGGCAACCTTGATGATTTTTTCTCTAACCCATTGAGTATGTGATGACAGATAAACAATATTCAATCGATTTGCGCACTAATCATGGTTGGTTTGCGCGTCTGGCTTCCTTCTTCGTTGGGGGAAGACTCGTGACACCTGAACAAGGTTCACAATCAGGCGTTATCTCAGCGCAAGGCTCACTTGGTGGTTCTTATGTAAATGATGAGCGAATACTCCAAATATCAACGGTTTGGCGTTGTGTTAGCTTAATTTCGACGTTAACGGCTTGTTTGCCACTGGATGTGTTCGAAACGGATAAACAGGGAAATAGAACCAAAGTCGATTTAAGTCACCCATTGGCTCGATTACTGCGATATTCGCCCAATCAATATATGACGGCTCAAGAATTCCGAGAGGCAATGACTATGCAGCTTTGCTTTTATGGTAATGCTTTCGCGTTGATTGAGCGAAATAAAGTCGGTGATGTGATCAGCTTGCTTCCTCTGTTGTCTGCCAATATGGATGTACGCATGGAGGGGAAGAATATTATCTATAAATATCAGCGTGATCATGAGTTTGCGAAATTTAAACAACATGAAATTTTTCATTTAAAAGGGTTTGGTTTTAATGGATTAGTCGGATTGTCGCCTATTGCTTATGCGTGTAAGACAGCAAGCACGGCCGTTGCGATGGAAGATCAACAACGTGAGTTTTACGCTAATGGGGCTAAGTCTCCTAAAATTCTAACAACGGGTGATAAGGTATTAAATAAAGAGCAACGTAGCCAACTTGAAGAGAATTTCAAAGAAATTGCGGGTGGCCCCGTTAAAAAACGATTGTGGATCTTAGAAGGGGGATTTCAAGCACAAGATATTGGCGTTAGTCCTCAAGATGCAGAAACGATGTCTTCTCGCAAATTTCAAGTCAGTGAATTAGCCCGTTTCTTTGGTGTTCCACCGCACTTAGTCGGTGATGTTGAAAAATCAACAAGTTGGGGAACAGGCATTGAGCAACAAAACTTAGGTTTTCTTCAATACACCTTACAACCCTATATCTCCCGATGGGAAAATTGCATTGCACGTTGGCTTCTAAAACCACCCGAAGTGGGGAAATACCATGCTGAACATAATCTTGATGGGTTATTGCGAGGCGATTCCACTTCACGCGCCGCATTTATGAAAGCGATGGGAGAATCGGGACTAAGAACCATTAATGAAATGCGACGGCTCGATAATTATCCTCCTCTTGAAGGTGGGGATGTCGCTTACCGGCAAGCACAATATTTACCGATTAACCAACTCAATAAAGAGCCTCACGAAAGTGGGGCTTAATTATTTATGGGGGTTCAATGCCTGATATTAGAAAAACACTGAATTTTGATGAAGCGGAAATCAAATTTACGGGAGATGGCACACAAGGCGTTTTCGAAGGTTATGCCTCCGTATTTAGTCATCAAGATCTCGATGGTGACATTATTTTACCCGGTGCATTTAAGCATGTTTTAGATAAGCAAAAACAAAAAGTCGCTATGTTTTATAACCATCGAGTCTGGGAACTTCCAGTGGGGAAATGGGAGTACATGGAGGAAGATCAAAAAGGATTACGTGTGAGAGGACAACTGACACCCGGTCATAGTGCGGCTCAAGATCTAAAAGCGGCAATGAAGCATGGCACGGTTGACGGGCTTTCTATCGGATTCGGTTGTCTGCGTAATGATTTTGAGCGGACATCTTCAGGCCGTATTTTTAAAAATATCTCCCTGTTACGTGAAATCAGTATTTGTACATTTCCCGCTAATGACCAAGCACAGGTTTCATCACTCAAGAGCATCGATGGGTTATTAACGATCCGAGATATTGAGGATTGGCTGAGAGAGTCAGCCTGTTTATCAAAATCAGAAGCAGTCGGTTTTATTTCCCGCTTCAAATCCGCTATTCGGAGTGAGTCCGATGACACTCAACAATCCCTAGTCGCATCCATTGTTAACCAAATTAATGCATTTAATCTGAAAGGATAGAATATGTCTGACTTAGCTATTATCCAAGAAGCCATCGAAGGATCACAAAAAAAGGTGCAAGCACTCTTCGATGCACAGAAGAAAGAAATTGAAGCTACTGGCGTAGTTTCAAAGCAATTACAAACAGATTTAGCCTTAGTTCAAGAGGAATTAAAAAAAGCCGGTGAACGTCTGTTTGATTTAGAGCAGAAAGGGGCAACGAGCGCTGATGATCCTAATGCGAAAAAAGATTTTTCTGAGCGAGCAGCAGAAGCGCTGACAAAATCATGGAATGGAAGTCAGGCTTCTTATGAAGTGAAAACCTTTAATAAATCATTAGGCAGTGATGCGAGTTCAGCCGGTGTTCTCATTCAGCCGATGCAAGTACCGGGTATTATTATGCCGGGTATGCGTCGTTTAGTTATCCGCGATTTATTAGCACAAGGTCGTATTTCCAGTAACTCACTGGAATATGTACGCGAAAAATTGTTTACCAATAGCGCGGCACCCGTGAAAGAAAAGGCACAGAAACCAGAATCTAATCTGACGTTTGAAAAACAAACGGCAAATGTGATCACTATTGCTCATTGGATCCAAGCGTCTCGCCAAGTGATGGATGATGCTGTGCAGTTGCAGTCTTATGTTAATAACCGCTTATTGTATGGCTTAGCGTTAGTGGAAGAGGAGCAATTACTCAATGGTGACGGTACAGCGGATAATTTGACGGGGATTAATCATGTCGCCACTGCCTATGATACCACGTTGAGTGCTACGGGTGACACACATGCTGACCTGATTGCTCATGCCATTTATCAGGTAACAGAATCTGAATTTAGTGCTTCCGGTATTATTTTAAATCCTCGTGATTGGCATGCCATTGCGTTAATGAAAGATAAAGAAGGGCGTTATATTTTTGGTGGCCCACAAGCGTTTACTTCAAATGTAATGTGGGGATTGCCTGTTGTTCCAACGAAAGCACAAAAACAAGGTGAGTTTACTGTTGGTGCATTTGATTTGGCGTCTCAAGTATGGGATCGAATGAATGCAGTTATCGAGGTGAGTCGAGAAGATCGTGATAACTTTGTGAAGAATATGCTGACCATTTTGTGTGAAGAACGTTTAGCATTAGCCCATTATCGCCCTCAAGCCTTAATTAAAGGAACTTTCCTAACGTCTGGAAGAAGTGCTTAAGTAATAGGTCGGGGTAGGTAACTATCCCGTATTACATCATGAATATCTTAGATGTCATTCCTCTTTCTTTATTAAAACAGCATCTCGAATACAGCGGTGATGATCGTGATGAGCAGATTATATTTTATGCTCAAAGCGCATTAAATTATTGTTTGAGATGGTGTGATGAACCCACATGGAAATCACCCGATGATATCCCTTATGAAGTGAAATCGGCCATGCTTTTGGTGCTGGGGGATATGTTTGAACATCGAACCAGCCAAAGTGAAATTCCGTTATATGAAAATAAAGCAGTAGAACGATTGTTACTGCTTTGTCGAAATTGGCGAGGTAGTTAATGGATCCGGGACGATTACGCCACACTATTCATATTCAAAAATCAGTATTAGCGCCCGATGCCATCAGTGGCAGTGATGTGATTTGGACGGATCATGCGACAAAAGTACGTGCAGCGATCATGCCTTATCAAGGGCGGGAATATTTTCAAGCCCAACAAGTACAAAGTGAGGCCACAACGCGAATTCTTATTCGTTATATCGCTGATATTGATACTTCGATGCGTATTGTATGGGGTAAGCGACTATTTAATATTATTTCGATTATTGACCCTTATGAGCGTCATCGTGAGCTTCAATTGATGTGCAAAGAGGGCGTGAATGATGGGTGAGATTAAAATCAGTGGATTGTCTGAACTCGCTCAACGAATGCAAGACATTGCCCGCAAAACCAGAAATCAAAGCGCACGTAAGGCGATGAATGCAGGGGCTTTGGCGTTAAAGCAGGAAATCAAACATCGAGTGCCTATCCTTAAGGAAACGGTGCCGCATCGACGCAAAGGCACCATCAAGCGCAATATTCGTTCTAAAACGAAAGTGCAGCGCAATGGACAAGTTAAAACGCGTATTTGGGTGAAATCATTATCGGGTAAAAAGGTGTCTGCCTTTAAACAGGTAACGGGAAAAAGTGCGGCATTGAACCCGAATGATCCGTTTTATTGGTGGTTTGTCGAGTTTGGTACCGCCAAGATGCCCGCACAACCGTTTATGCGCCCCAGCTTTGAAGCGAAAAAGGAAGCGACGGCTAAAGTGATTGTTCAAACACTTAAAGAGGATATTGAAAAAGCAAGGTAGAGAGCATGATACAGCAATTAAAAGAGACCCTTTCACCGCTTGTCGATGGAAGGGTTTTTTTTCAGGTATTACCCGAAGGTAAAGGGCAGTATCCCGCCATAGTGATCCAGTTTGCCAGCATCACGCCTAACAGTGCGCTGGAGGATACGGATTTAGATAACTATCGCGTGCAACTTGACGTGTATGCGCCACAGCCACAACCCCTTATGGTCTTGCGTAAAAAGATTGAAACTCAGATTGTTGCGACAATCCCATTTGCACAACGGGTGAATGCGGTCTTTGGGTATGAAGCGGATGTCAAATTGCATCGGCTTGTTCTTGAATTAATGATTTCATCAGATAAATAAGGAATGGATATGGCAAAGTCAAAAAACCATAAAGCGACGCCTTTCCTCGGCACGAAGATCTTTGTGCAAACAGGCTTAGGGGAGGCGATGACAGTGACGGAAGCCACGTTATCACCGGCAACTATTACCATCGCCAATAATAAGCTGAAAGCCGATGACATGATTATGTTATCGGGATTCGGGGAGTTAGATGGACGTTTTCCTGTTGAACAGGTTGATGGCAACAAAGTGACCCTGTGCGACGAAGTGGATTGGAGTGATAAAACGTTACCCACGGATTTTGCAAACGCCAAAGCACAACGTATTCAATGGTCTAATAACTTTTGTGCGGTAAAAAGCTTCAGCAAAGACGGTTCAACGACTGAACAAATCGATGTCACCACCATTTGCAGTGATGGCAAGGAATATGAATCCGGCGATACGGAATACGGCTCAATTAAATTGACCTTTTTCTTACGGTATAGCTCCAGTGATGTGCAGCGACTCTTGCGTAAATATGAAAACAGCAAAGAAAAATTTGCGGTGAAAATGGTCTTAACACGAGATGAGGGCTCCATGTTTTATTACGGCTCCGTCGAAACGGGCATGAACATTGATGGCAGTGTAGGGCAAATGATGGATTCGGGGATCTCAATTAAATTGTCTGGCCGTGATTATTTGAATGCGAAGAAATAACCCCTAATTCACCTCTTTCATTATTTCTCTTCTCCCTTCTCGATAAAAAATCTTAGGAGTGATTATGTCTAACGCTTTATTGCGAGAATTAGTGTTAAACCAAGCACTGAAAGTGACGCCTTTTACCTATTTAGACAACACCTTTTATGTCAAAGAGTTGGATGTTGGCACCATGAATTACATTCAGCGCAAACTTCGCCAAATTAAAATCAAGCTCGCTGAGGCGCAGGACATTTATTTAGACGAAGACGATCCCGAACAATTTAATGAGGCGATAAATCGTGTCTACGATGAATATGATGTCGCCAGAATGTTGGCTTTTAAGTTGTGTGATGAAAAAGGGGAACTGCTTTTTGATGCAGAAAATGAAGAAGACTTAAAAGGTCTTAATCGTTTAGGACAAGGGTTCTCTAATGCGGTGTTTACAGCAGAAGCGGGGAATAGCGAAAAAAACTTGGAGAACGGCGACAATTTCAATTGATATTGTCGCTGGCATTGGGAAAAACCCTCGCGGAAATCGAGCAAATGCCCGAAAGCCACTTGTGTGAATATGAAGCTTTTTATCGCAAACAACCCTTTGGTTTATGGCGAGAGGATTATCGGATGGCACAAGTGGCGCATCTTCTTGCGATGATAAATCGTGATCCGAAAACGTCTCCGCCTGAATTGATGGATTTTATGCCGATGTGGAAGAAGAAAATCACGGAAGAAGAGCTGTGGGATAACGTTACTGAGAGTGTATTAGCTAATCGATAGCCCCACATCAGTGGGGCTTAATCGTTAACCACCGCGAGACATTTTCTCAATTTTTTTATCCGTATTGTATTGAGAAAGGGCATAAACCGACCAGATAGCCGCAGGGATCCATCCGATTAAGGTGATTTGTAGGATAAGGCAGAAGATGCCAGCAAATGGGCGACCAATCGTGAAAAATTGTAACCAAGGTAGTAATAACGCCAGAATAAGTCTCATAAAACCCCCTCTATTATTCGAAATTTCAGTTTATCAATAATTAAATCAATAGCAAATAACAAGGAATATTGCATTTATTCAGGGTGAAAGTTTGCTTTTGTAGTGTTCATACCAAGGGTTGAATTTATGGCGGGAGCATTAGGTAGATTAAATATTGATTTGACGCTGAATACGGCAAATTTCACAAATGCGATCAACCGTAGTCAGCGCCAAACAGAACAATTTGGACAAAGTATTCGCGTCAGCCTTCAAGCTATCACCGTGCAACAAGAGCGAATGGTATCGCAAACCGCAAAATCCTCGGCGCTTTTTGCCCGTTTTGCGAGTGTCACCGCAAGTGCATTATCCATTCATCAAGTCATTAATTATGCCGATAGTTGGACGGAATTACAGAACCGCTTAAAACTGGTGACAGAAAGTTCTGTCGAGTTAAATAAAGCCACACAAGCCGTCTATGATATTGCCCAAAGAACCTATCAATCATTGGATGCCACAGCACAGGTTTATCAACGTTTTGCAGATAATGCCGATCGCTTAGGCTTAAGCCAGCAAAAAGTGGCTGAACTCACGGAAACCGTCTCAAAAGCCGTGGCGATTTCAGGAGCGAGTGCAACCGCAGCCCAAGCGGCATTAACTCAATTTGGTCAAGCATTAGCCTCAGGTCAGTTACGTGGCGAAGAACTGAATTCGGTGATGGAGCAAACCCCTGCGTTAGCGAAAGCCATTGCCGACGGCATGGGTGTCAGTGTGGGCGAACTAAGGAAGAAAGCCCAAGACGGTGAAATGACGATTGAGAAAGTCATTCAAGCCTTAGAGCGTGCAGCCGATAGTGTGGATAAAAAATTCGCCACCAGTGTGACAACGGTTAGCCAAGGTTTCACCAATCTTCAATCGGCGATGACAAAATTTATTGGTGAAGCGAATCAAGGTACTGGTGCGACTCAGCTTTTAACCACAGGGATGACCACTCTTGCCGATAATCTATCGTTAGTCGCTAAAGTGGTTGAAGGAATTGCTGTCACGGCATTGGTAGCAAAACTCTCTCAATGGACGAAAGCCACTTATCTGAAAAATCAGACAACGTTGAATGAAGCCAAAGCCACATTACAGAGTGCGCAGGCAAACAGTGTGGCAGCAACCAGTGCCGTGAGGAAGGCATGGGCGGATAAAGAAGCCGCCACATCGGCGCTCAATAGAGCCAAAATGGAATATCAAGTTGCTAGAGGCACTAACGCGGAAAAAATCGCACTCGATAACCTTATCGCCACAAAGTCACTCGCAAGAACAGCCTCGCTAAATTATACACAGGCATTAACCGCCGAAAACGTTGCTCAACGTGTATTAACGACCGCTCGGCGTCAATCAACGGTGGCGGGGCGAGCACTTAACAGTGTTATGGGATTAGCGGGTGGCCCTATTGGATTAGTGTTGACGGGTGTTGCGGCATTGGGCATGGGATTGTATGAATACAGCGAAAATGTCAAACAAGCCAAGTTAGAATCGATTGAATTTGCTCATTCCCTTGATACATCAACAGAAGCGTTAAACAAAATGAGCAATGCCACGTTAGTGGCGAATTTAAGCAAAGTTTCATCGGGCATTAACGCGCAATTGGAGAAAATCGAGGAACTTAAACAACAGGTTATTTCCTTACAAGGTCTATCAAAATACAGCGTTGAGAGTGAAAAGGCGTTTACTGAACAAGGTGTGGGGGATTTATACCTTAAACGGGGGGCTGAAAAGCAAAAAGAGCTTGATGCTGCGATGGGGATATATGCAGAGCAAGTTAATAACTTAGAGCGTCAGCGAGCCAATATGCAAAATATGTTGGCGACACTCAAAGACAAAGTGGGCGATCAAGCTCCTGAATATAAACGCTATGCCACAGAGTTACAAAATGTTGATGCCGTTATCAATTCACTTAAGGCGAGCTTAAAGAGTTTAGGTATTGAATATGAATCACTCATTGATATCACGCTTCAGGCGACAAATAGCCAAGTGAATGCCACCACGGTGATTGCTAAACAGATTGATGAATCGATTGAAAAATCGCAACGTTCAGTGGCAAAAGCACAAGCCACAGGAAAGGCATTAGCGAAATTAAATGCAGAAGATGTATTGGCTTCACGCAAAATTACGCCAGATATGCAAGGCTACGATAAGGCCTTACAAGCTGAAATTGAGGCACAACTGGCACTGCAAGCCAAACGGACGTATAAGCCCAGCTACAGATCAACGATTGATTATGCCAAACAGTACACCAAAATCTTGACGGAATTAGAGGAAAAACAAGCCTCACTGATTGCAGATGGACAAAGCATTCAGCTGTATGGCACGACCTCTTCTTTTAATGAATACACATCCGCCTTAGCCGATATCAAACAGAATAAAGACAAGTTTGATGCCATCTTAAAAATCGATCCCAACGCCATTGAGACGATCAAAGAAAAAGCGAAAGCCATTGATGATCTGGCGCGTGCCAATTCGGTCGCGCAATTTGCTTATGATCGCGGTAAAGAAATTGAGCAGATGCAATTTGAAACTTCCTTGATAGGAAAATCGCGCGCAGAGCAAGAAAAGCTTAATGCCCTTCGTCAGATTGATGTGCTGTATCAGCAAGCCAGTGTGGATTTAGGTGAGAAAGAGCTGGCGAACTTACAACGCAATGTCGAACTCACTAAACAGCAGATTGAGGCAGAACTGAGGAAGCGAGAGGCCATGAAAGGTGATCCGATGGCAGGATTAAAACAAGGCTTATCGGATTTCAGTGAGTCGGCCATGGATGTGATGGAGAACGTCAGAAACGTCACTACCAATGCCCTTAATAATATGTCTGATGCGTTAGCCGATTTTGCTTTAACGGGTAAAGGAAGCTTTAAAGATTTTGCCAATGCGGTGATCTCCGATATCACTCGAATGGTGATGAAAATGCTGGTTTTCAAAGCCATTGAAACGGGAGGGCAGGCAATGGGCTTTGATATGGGATGGATGAGCAAAGGGCACGCTTACGGTGGTTATACGGGGCATGGAGGTAAATTCGAACCTAAAGGGATTGTGCATGGTGGTGAGTTTGTTTTTACCAAAGAAGCGACAGCCAAATTGGGTGTCGGCAATCTCTATCGCTTAATGCATGCGGCGCAAGGTTATGCTTCGGGGGGCTTTGTAGGGGCGGTCGCAGGGCGAATACCGGTTACACCGCAACCGACGTTAGCCCGTGCGGGTGGTGTGCAAATGACGGTTGTTAATCATATTACGGTGACAGGAAATGGTGACGCTGTACTTGCGCAGGCAATGAAAGAAGCTGCACAACAAGGGACAGAAGCCGGCGCACAGAAAGCTCACGCGATGATGTTACAAGACTTTCAAAGTAATGGTGCAGCACGCAGAACATTAGGAGTCTAAATGTCTATTCTTGAATGGCCAAAAGAGGTGATCCCCACGCAGGAAAACTGGCAATTATTGAGTAACAGCAAAACCTTTACCTCGCCATTTAATGGAAGTAGTCAAACGGTACGCTTTCCGGGAAGTCGTTGGCGTTGTGAGCTGACATTCAATAATTTAAATGAAGAGAAATCGCGCCAGTTAGAAGCGCTGGTGGCTTCATTGGATGGCATGTCGGGGCGAGTCAAAATATCGAGTTGGATAAGAAAAGGGCGTTATGGGTATGGTTCGCCTCGTGTTGCAATACCGAGCCAATTAGGTAATCGGCTAGAAACAAAGGATTGGAAGCGCAATATGCGTGTGTTACAGCAAGGGGATCGTTTAACTGTGGGCAATGAACTCAAAATGGTGGTGGCAGATGTGGTCAGTGACAATAATGGGCGTGCAAATATTCCTATTTCACCGATGTTAAGAACGTCACCTACCGTCAATGAAATGCTCGAGGTTGAACGTCCTTTTGGAGTTTTTCGGCTCGTTGATAATGAACAGGGTAAATTTCAGCATCGTCGCTTGGGGTATACCCATATCACGTTATCTTTTGAGGAGGTGTTGTACTAATGCAATATCATCCATTTTCTGATGCCATGGTCAACGCGATTAATGAGGGGGCTTATATTGTCTTAGCCGCCAGACTCGATTTGAAATCAGGCGTGACCTGTGCGCATACCGGCGTTGGGCAACTGATTATTGCGGGGGAAACTTATTTGGGCGTGGGCAGTTTAGGCGAAATCAGTCAGCTAAAAGAAAATAAGACAACCAGTCCCCCACAATTACAGCTTAAATTAGCGGGTTTTGATAAATCGCTGGTGGGAATGGTGATGAATGAGCAAAGCCGAGGGCGAGAAGTGCGGTTGATGATGGTCGCCATCGGTGAAGAGGGAAAACCGCTTCTTGCTGAAGTCTTATTTGTCGGACAAATCACATCTATCAATGTGGTGTCTGGCGAAGAAAATGCCGTATGTGTTAATGTTTCTAATCGATTCGAGCGATGGTCAATCGGTTTACCCGATAGATTCACCGATGAGTCGTGGTCATCTCGACGGCAAGGTGATCGTATCTTTCGCTATGTCGCTCAAATGGCTGAACGGGCGATTTATTGGGGCAGCAAGAAAGATGCACCTGCATTTATTTATAAATAATCTTATTGTCTTGTTAAACCCACTTTTGTGGGTTTTTATTGCATAAACAAGAAGAACTGTGCCCTTTGTTGTTTCATGAAAGAGCTAAATTTATCCTTGTTAGAAGATATCAGCGTTGGGAGTATAGATAGGTAATTGATGCCAAAAACTACATTCATATACCTTTATAACCGCAAAAAAACAAGCTTTAGTTGATAAATCTGGGTTGTAATGGCGACAAGATGACTCTATTATGAATAGGCCACTGGTCGAAAAGGTTCACAAAAAATAATCCAGTACCCACTAACAGTGTGGGTGATTTTTTACATGCAGAGTAATTGCAATAACCTCAAAATCGTCTATTTTGTATATATGCCAGAGATCCTGGTAAGAGGGTATTTATATGAGTCACGCACTGAGAAAGGCTAGTCGTTTAGATATACCGCCTCGTGACAAAAGTAAAGTTGCGTCTCCTAGAGCAGTAGTTGGATATAATTGCTCACACAAAGATCAAGTGAAAAATGCTTTCAGTCTTGGCTTTGAGCGTTATGAGACTGCTATGGATAAATTATCTAAGGTGTGATAGATGTCTAGGGAGTTTGGTTATCATCTTGACGGCGTGAATTACTTATCTGTTGATGACATAATTTATATCAATGAAGTTCTTATTAAAGCACAAACGCCAGATGAGCCAATCCAAGTTTTAAATCAAAGCAATCTAGAATCGTCACAAGCCAGACCTAGCGTAATAAGATATTACGAACAAACAGAGGATATGTTTAGACTATCCTCTGTTCTTATTGAAAGCCTTATCCAAAACCATCCATTCGCGAATGCTAATAAAAGAACAGCCATGATGTGTGGTTATGTTTTTTTATTGATAAATGGTTATGAGCTTACTGCACCAAGTGATGATATGGTTGATATTGCATCTGGTTTAGCCACTAAAGATTATAGTTGTGAGGATCTTGAGAATTGGCTGTGTCATTGGTCTAGGACTTATGACACAGTAGAATTATGTAATCCTGATTTCGGTAAACTATGTTGTGGTGTAATCAAATTAAAAAATATCTGATATTACGCAATTGAAACTAACCCACTTCGGTGGGTTTTTTATTGCCTGAATTTCACCATGCCTCTTAATTGAGGTTTTTTGCTATTTAAGGTCAGTACATGAAACAACCCAACTGGACACTTAAATTACCTGAAACCATAAGGGCGGCGATGAGTCGCCCTTTTTCATGGGGTGAATTTGATTGTTGTATCTTTGCCTCAGAATGTATTGACGCACAATGCGGTTTCTCGCCAATAAAGCCTTATCTCAATCACTATAAAACTAAAGCCGAAGCCTTCAATCTGATCAAATCTAAATTTGGTTCTTTAGAGAAAGCCGTTTCACGCTATTTCAAATCCATTGAGATTGAGCGCGTTCAGCGTGGCGACCTCGTACTGTTCAAAGGTGAGGACGGTGACAGTTTAGCCGTGGTCTGGGCGGGGCATTATTGGGGCGTAACGCCACAAGGCGTAAAGCCAGTGCAGATTAACCCAATCAAAGCGTGGAGAGTGGAATAATGGGTGGGAGTGGTGGATTAATTTCAAAAGTCGTGGGTGCTGGCTTAATGATTGCGGGGCTATTTACCGGAGGTGTCACCTCGGCGATGGGCATGGCACTGATGGCAGCAGGCGTTGCGGTTCAAGTCGCGGGTTCGCTTATCTTTAAGCCGAAGTTTCCGTCAATGAATTATCGAGATACGGGTGAACGCAAACAGATATTACGTTCATCGTCTGCGCCTGAAACCGTGATCGTCGGAAAAACAGTGATATCGGGTTTGCTTTTCTTCGCCGAAGAAGAGGCGGGTGAACAAGATGAAAACGAAAAAATCACACTGGCATTAGCGTTGGCAGGACACCCCATAGAGAAAATTGGGAAGATCTGGTTGGGTGATGATCTCATTGAGACGTTTGGTGATAAAGCCTCATGGAAATTACATAACGATAGGGAAAATGTCGATCCCTTTATGCTTAAAAATTGCCCGTCATGGAAAGAGGATATGATTGGTCGAGGTCTGGCGTGGTTACGTGTGACACTCACGTTTGACCAAGAAAAATTCCCTTATGGATTACCCAATGTGAAATGTGAAGTTTGGGGAAAACATCTGTTTGATCCTCGCACAGGGCAAACTGTGTGGAGTAACAATGGTGCCTTAGTGATTTTGGATTATTACCGCCATTATTTAAAAGTGCCTGATACGGATATTGATTTTGACAGCTTTAAACAAGCAGCCGATTTATGTGATGAAAAAGTGAGTCTGCCAGAAGGCGGATTTGAGTCTCGATATACGCTTAATGGCGCCTATGACTTAAATGAGAGTCCATCGAGTGTCTTGGAAGCAATGCACAAATGCATCAACGCGGAACCGACATTCACCGCAGGAAAACACGGTATTCAAATTGGCGCTTATTATGGGCCTGCAATAAAAAACATCACTGAATCACAATTGATTGGCACCGTCACTTGTACCCCTGAAACAGGATTAAAAGACGCGACCAATGCGGTGTATGGCACGTTTATTGATGCCGAACAGTTGTACACAAAAACCGACTTCACACCTGTGATTGTGGACGAATGGGTGAAAGAGGATGGCTTAGAAATTCGAGAGAATATTGACTATCGTTTTGTCACCAGCCCTTATCAAGCCCAACGATTAGCCCGCCAATATCTTCGCAAAAAGAAAGCAGGAAGACGAGTTCAACTCACGATGAACTTAGACGGCTATGCTTATCGTCCGGGTGAAGTTGTGCTTTTAGAGTTACCTTCTTTGGGGATTAGTGGGCTGGAATTTCGTATTGCCGAATGGTCTTTTCATGCTTTAGACGGTGTGGCTTTAACGTTGGAAGAGGATGGTGCCTATCTATATGAAGATGTGATTGGCAAACCGTTTGAGCGTCCCCCGTTTGTGAGTTTACCCGCTGGTGGTGTTGCTTCACCTATTAATCTTACCTTTGTTCCACTTGCAGTCAGTGACATCGTACAAGGTACACTTTTTTGGCAAAATGTTGCTTCTGATGTGCGTTATAACACTGTCACTATTCTTCAAGAAGGCAACGTTATTCAATCTATTCAGGTACCGGCTGAACGTGTTGATATTAACGGATTAGCGCGAGGGACTTATCGTGTTGAAGTTAGAGCAACAAACGTGGCCGGTGCAATGTCGGCACCCGCTATCGGTGACTTTGCCATTCAAGCGCCACCGCCTCCTGAGCATATTGATGTTACCTCTGGCTTATTTAATCTGACCATTGCACCGAAACAAGGTGATAGTGCTGTCTTTGGTTATACCTTTGAGTTTTGGTTTAGTGAGGAAAAACTCGCTGATCTTTCTGAAAATGAAGTGATCACCAAAACAAACAAAGTTGGCCAAGGGAATTTTTGGACGCAAGAGAATTTAAAAGCAGGGCATACGTATTATTTTTATGTTCGAACAATCAACAGCTATGGCAAATCATCGTTTGTGGAAGCTTCGGGTACTTGCTCTTCTCAAACGGATTTAATTCTTGAGGAATTAGTGGGGCAAATTAGCCGAGACCAATTAGCGCAAGACCTATTAGGTGAGATCAACAGCAAGGCTAACCAACTCGATATTACTGAATTACATGAGTTGATGCGGATAAATCACGACAAGATTTTATCTGAGTTGATGAGGCATGGAGCAACGATTGAAGAAAGCGAAAAAAAACTGGAGGAGGCAGGAAAATTATTAGCTGAGCGAATGAACCAAGTTGCAACGGCAACAGAAGCACAGGCCGCCGCAATTAAACAAGAGCAACAAGCACGTATTGAGGCTGATAAAACTGAAGCACAACAACGACAATCCTTAGCCACTCAACTTCGTGGTGATTATACCGGTAATGATTTATCGAAAGTCACCGCAGGACTTATCTCCGCCGAGAAGCAAGCGCGAGTTACAGGTGACCAAGCGGAAGCGAAAGCCAGACAATCATTGGAAACACGGATGAATGGGAATGTTTCAGCGATTAATAAATCATTAGAAACCCTCACCTCGAAACAGCAAGCACAAACGCAAGAGATTTCAACGCTCAATTCAAATCTTAAGGGGAAAGCTGATAGTAGTGCGGTAAATGCGTTAAATACGCGAGTATCTAATCTCGATGGCAAAGTGACGTCTGCAACCTCTCAGGTACAAACGTTATCCAGCAAATTAGATAAAGTGAAAGCCGATTTAACGGAGTCTGTGGTGGTGGATTTAGATTTATCGAAACTCAATGAAAACACCTATTATCCAGTGATTTTGCCTTTAGTAACCTCTCGACGTTATGCCTTTAAGGTTTTTAGAACCTTAGGGCAATATTCAGACAATAAACCCAGCTATGCGACTCACAGCACCAAAGGCTTTGCCATGATTGTGGAATGGCAAGTGAGTGGTTCTGGATGGGGAACTCAGTCTGAAAACCGCATTATTGATAATTTTGATTGGAAATGGATAAATCAATCTCCTGTGATGGGACCCGCTCAATTAACGAATGGCTCTGTGGAATATATCTATTTGCGAGGAGGGGCAAAATATCAGCTTACTAAGCATAAAAGTGTTAACCATCAAATTATCACCAGCACTTACACCAATAACAAACAATCGGTGGCACCAAAAGGGTTTGTGGCGAATGAAGTACCTAAGTCCAGCGAACAGAAAGCCAATGCAACGGCGAATGCGGTAAACCAACTTGAAACCAAAGTGACCGAGGTTTCAGGAAAGGTGACCTCGACCGCCCAACAAGTGACTCGTTTAGAAAGCCAAGTGGGTACAAGTTCAGCCAAAATAGAACAAACTTCGAAAGTGGTCACAGACATAAATGGCAAAATTTCGGCATCATGGACAATGAAAGTCCAACAAGATAGCAAAGGGAATAAAGTCATTACTGGCATTGGCTTAGGCTTTAATGCACAAGGAAATAGCCAGTTTCTGGTCAATGCCCAAAACTTTGCGGTGATATCGTCATTAAACGGCAAAGTGGTGACACCGTTTGTGATCCAAAATGGACAAGCTTTTTTCAATGATGCGTTATTTAGCAAGGCAACCATTGATAAATTATCGGTAGGTAAAAAGATAACCTCCACTAATTATTTAGCAGGTAAGAAAGGATTTAATATTGATGCCACAACAGGGAATGTGGAATTAAATGATGCGGTATTTCGTGGACGGTTAGATATTAACTCAGGAGGAACAAAAGGGCGGTTAGTGATCACGAATAATACTATTTATGTTTACGATGAAAACAATCAGTTAGCGGCAAAAATAGGTTATTTAGGGTAGCGTATGAAGTTTATTATTTTAATTACAGCATTATTATTGTCAGGGTGTACCTCTGGATATAAAAAAGTCGATTGCCAAGGTGTTTACCAAATAAAAACTTTTCACTATCAACAACCTGTATTGGTGAAGTTTGATAAAAAGAGAGAAACTATTAAAGGGCCTCTTTATCATGCTGTACCTCAATTAGGATTTAAATTCTTAGGAGGATGGGTATCTCCTGATGCCGTAGAGGATTTCTCATGTCGTGGGGAATAGAGATATATGAAAAAGGAAAGCCAATAAAAATCACAGGGCGTTCATTTATTTTTGACCAAATAGCGGTCACTCAAAATGGCAGTAAAACTTATAATAATATTCCTAAAGGGCGGTCATTGGCCGCCTATATTGTCGCTAGAAATCGAGGATCTTATTTCACTGTTAGAGTCGAGAATAATAAAATTTCGTGGAATTCTCTACGTGGTAGTCAATCGATTAATGGAATTATTATGGTACTAATTAAATGAGTAAATATGGTGCATTATTTTTTAATCAAGGTATTACTGAAGAATTAACACCTTATGAATCAGCCGTATTTTTAAAAAAGATAAAAACTAAACCAGGCATAATTAAAATTATCGAAGGTAATAATAACGCAGTGCCACTTATTTTTATTCGAGTTCTTAATTCCTCTAATCCATCATTAAGTGGATTATCTGAAGTAATTTATGAGAACAATGCGTGGTGTGTGAATTTAATCGATACTATTCAAGGTAATTCAGCAGAATATGAACTCTATGTATTTGTGAAGTCTTCTTATCATATTTCACTTCATCCTCAAAAATGGGGAATTCAAATCTATCATAAAGGTGTTATTACACATGCCTCAAGCCAAAGACCACTTAATTTATTAGAGGGAAATAACTTTGTGCTCACAGGAAATAATTGGAATGGTGTGGATGTCGGTTTCCCCTGTGCGGTATTAATCACAACAATTGGGCATATTGGAATGATGGATTCGATGGGAGGAAAAACGATTAGAGTAACTCTTTGTGGGCGAGGTAACCGTATTATCCCTCATTCCATGATAGTGGCCGGACAAATGTCAACAACCTCACTAGGTAAGCAGTATTTTTATATTGATGTGAGGGAGTATGGTGGGTGATAGAAGAGTTTAGATGGTTAGTATGAAAGATCGCTAAAAAGGATGTATTCGTTGGTGGTCGGTTTTGTGCCAGAAGTTGATATTGCAAATGTTATTTCTGAAGGTCACTGTTGCCAATGACCTGCCTACGAATTTGGTCTGTAAGTTACTGCCAGATTTTGTAAAAACTGCCTTCTCCATATTAACGGCTTGCGTTCATTTCCCCATAAGTGGTTTATTTTCCATATCTCATCAACCTTTAGATTTCCCTGAAAAACTCTACGGAGTTTGCTAAACACTGATACATAATTCTTTTCCAGTAATTTGGAAAATCATTCGAATCTATAATAGGTTGTAGGTATGCTTCAATAAAATCCGATTGTATCTGCTGAGGTGTGGTGGTTGGATGCGATCTCCTTATAACTTTTGCAAAACTGTTTCTCTGAGTAATCACTTCACTTAAGTGTTTTCCTGCTTCTAAACGATATCTGTTAGCAATATTTAAAAGTGTGAAATGATAGCGCGCTCTATATTTATCTTCTTGCCGCCAGCTTTCAGGGCATTCAACATAAAAACTGATAGCACCTGGCGCCTCAGAATCGAAATTTGCAAATACCCATTGCTCACGAAAAAAAATATCTTTGTCAATGTAGGGATGAATCACTTGATGTTCTTCATCTTCTGCAAAAATTTGACCTTTCTCTCCCATATTACAGTCGCGGCACGACGGAACTAGATTAATAGGCATTACTGAAAATTCAGGATAATGCGCAATAGGAAGATAATGATCAATATTTTTTGTTTGCCCTATATCACCACAAAATGGGCATTTTTCGCCTGATGAAACCAGCATATCATCATAATAAACTCTAGCTGGTTTGTCTGGGTTTCTCAGGTTATTTCCATAAAGATTTTCTAACTTTGTTTTGGTTAGATTACCAGCGACTACTGTTGTATTTGTAAGAGGGAATGTTCTAGCATAGGTAAATAATTGACCTACTGAACTTAAACTCTGATATTGTCGCTCTTTGTGTAACAAAAAGGGGAATTGTGCAATGAAATTATTTCGAACATTTATTTGCAGCATACCTTCTGAACACTTATTAAGCATTTCGGTATAAGTTCTCGCTGGAAGAGGTAATTTTTTCATTATATATTACCGCCATCCCTATTCATTATCATTGCTTTTAAAACAGTTCGTCCTTCTAATCCTATCTGTCCGTTATAATTTTTTAAAATGGTTTTATAAGATAGTCCTGAAGCAACGGATTGTGATAATAAATGGTGGTATCCAGAATTTGTTACTTCAAGTAAAAATACTTCACGAGTTAAAACACCCAAGTTCTCACCGAATGTTTCTATATCCGGACGGATTATATTTATAGCTTCTCTTGACCGCAAAACTTTCCACACACAGGACTTTGGAACTTCTTGCAGTACTACTGGAGAATGAGTTGCAATTATTGCTACACCATTACGTGCATCAAGTAAGTCGCTTAGTGTTCGTAAAAAAGCGGAGAGCAAAGGCGGATGCAAATGAATCTCTGGTTCATCGAATAAAACTAATGACTTTTCACCAACAGTATCGATCAATCTTGTGATAGTAAATAAAACAATTGCATGCCCAGAACTCATTCGTAACAGGTATTTCTGGATATTACTGTAAAGCAATTCAGTAAATTCGTCAGTATCTACTTGAATCAGCGGTTTATTGTGTTTTAACTCTTCATATTTTAAAATTAGACTAATGAGTTGCATATTAGAAAAGTTTTCATCACTACTTAATTTGTTAATAGCCTCAATCCAGAGCTGCCTCTTTCTATCTGCTCTCATGCAACCAATGAATGCTGAAACAAATTCTAGGCGAAGATCGTCTAGTGATTTTAAATTATTATTGACAGAATCCTTAAGCCCGATATAAAAGTATTGTGTATCTTTTGCTGGATCTGGTTGCTCTTTAGGGGGAGTAAAAGGGTCAAATGCGCTAAATGAAACTGAAATAAGAGATCGAAAATATCCTTTTGGTATTCGTGATTTGATAACTTTTTCATTTTCGGAGAAAAAATATTCATTGCTTTCTGAGTTAGTGATTGCACTAATCATCCCGTTCAAAATTGTTGTTTTACCACATCCATTTCGTCCGATAAAAGCATGAATGTTAGTACTGGGCATAGAATCAACTACCACCTCAAAAGGTATAGTTAAATCACTGAATCCGATAGCATTTTTTCTGTTAAATGAAAAATGGAAATCTGACAATTCCGGTAAGCCATTTAATACCCGTGAGAACTGCCCATGAATTTCTGAAAGGGCGATTCCTCTAAGTAATGAGGTGTTAAGAACGCTTTCATTTTCAATGTCGGTTAATCGATTTGGTCGTATAACTAAATCCTGTATAGCCTTAAGAAGGTTATTTTTAAAATCATTACTTAATTTACTGAGGTTAATATAATAATCAATGTTTTCACCTAAGGAAAAAAATTTTTCAGGCAATTGATTGAAATTTTTATCTATAAATGAATAAGTACTTACTTCTTCTTTTTGTCCCAAAAAACCAATTTTCACATTTCCGATATCAAATTTTTTACCATGCTCGTCAAAGACTGTAAGATAAAACATTGTAACAAATGAATAGTCATTCCAATTATCGGCACGTAGGAAGGCTTTATTTATTTCTATCGCAGGTATATATCCGTCTCTTTCAATAACCTTAAACTCTAACATATGGCAATCCTTAAACTTCATTAAAATAACTAAAATGCTTTGTTGCGGACGAAAATAATATTTCGTCTAAGTTACCTATTTTTACAATCATTTACCATCTGAAAAATTTTGTTATTGAACTAAACTGGTTGTCATATTAAAGTTTTTTTATATATAAACATTCTAATTTCTTTGGTAGTAATCCACTGTTTTATTCATGTTGTCATAGTGCATTGCTATACCAACGATATAGCTTGTTAATACATGACACTGCCGAACTATTTTTTCTTCAGGTTTTTGAAGAAGTATTCCATAGGGTTATTGCTGCAGCAATTGAACAACCATGACTTTCATAGCCATTTTTCATAGTAATGGACTCCTAATTTAAGCATAACATTGCATTGATTAATTAAACTCAAAGCTTAAAACTGATAATTAAGATATTATATAATAAATTGTTCTTTTTTTGTTTTTAAATATTCACTACATTAGTGTAGTGAATATTTAATATGAATAATAGATTGATTGATAGTAAGTTTGATAAGCTTTCGAATACTTCAAATTGCTTCCCCAAAACCACTCCAACCCAAACTAAAAATCAACCAGTTACATACAAACCAAGATCACATAAAAAATAAATTATCCCCTCAATAATTATAATTTATTTAATAAGTTACATAATTATTTTGGGTATAATGTTACGCCACATGGGGTGGACAGAAGCAGCTGACTTAATCATTAAAGGTATGGAAGGTGCGATTGCCGCTAAGACCGTAACTTATGATTTCGAACGTCAGTTAGAAGGCGCTAAACTGCTGAAATGTAGCGAGTTTGGTGACGCAATTATCAAACACATGTAATTGTTGATTTGATAAATAGTTAACGGGAGCTTATTAGTTCCCGTTTTTTATTGTCAATTTTGAAATGGTTATCAAAAAGTTATCAAAATAAGTTATCAAAACTAGATCTTTAATTTTTTTTTAGTATGATTTATTAATCATGCTTATGCATCAATTATAAATGAATCTGGTAAATTATAAATGGCTAATCTAATTACAAAAATAAGAAATGTAAATATTGAAAAGTTTCGAGGCTTAAATAATATTTCGATTGAATTAGGTGAACGAATAACTGTAATTTGTGGCAAAAATGGCACATCTAAATCAACGATTTTAGGCATAGTGGCTCAAATTTTTAATTTTGAAACTGATTATACTAAATTAGATCCAGATACATCTAAACCAATAGATTTAACTGGTTATAAGAGTTTGGCAGGAAAAGCATTTACTTCTAAATTTAAAGAGCATTTTCGACTATCCAAACAATTCGATGTAAGTGGCAGTATGGATACTTCATTTCATATTTATGATGGTGCCGAAAACTTAGAACTAAATAATCTTAAATTAGGTTTATATCTTAGAACATCACCAGATTCTAATGGAGAGGGAATTAGGGCCACGGTTAGAAATAATACAAAGACAAATAATGCTAGCGATAGCAGAAAAGTCACACATCCTGTTATTTTTTTGAGTTTAAAAAGGCTTACACCAATCACTGAACGAATAAAATATGAAGTTACTGATATCCAAAAGTTTATGGAGGATAATAAACGTGGTTTCATTCATGATAGCTTGCATATTTTAGGGCGTAGAAGTGGAACAAACCAACTAACTCAAACAAAAGGAACAATAGATTCTATGGTTGTTAGTGGTAATAATTATGACCATGAATCAGTTTCTGTTGGAGAGGATAATATTGGACAAATTTTGCAAGCAGTTTATTCATTTAAAAAGCTAAAAGAAGAGTATCCTGATTATCATGGCGGTCTCATACTAATTGATGAAATTGATGCAGGATTATTTCCCGCAGCACAACGAAGACTTATTGAAAAGTTAGCTAAATATGCTAGAGAATTAAATCTACAAATTATAATGACATCTCACTCTCCTAATATAATTGATACTATTTATGAGTATGGAATAAGAGATAAAAGAAATTATAAAGTATGTTACTTATCTAACACCGATGGTGGTGTTACAGTAAAGCATGATTATTCATGGGATGATATATTATTAGAATTAAAAAATGAACCTAAAAATATAGAAGATAATATATCTCAAGAAAAAATAAATGTTTTTTTCGAGGATAAACAAAATTATGATTTTTATAATAGTTTGATTACAAAAAATAATCTAAGAAAATATCTTAACCCACTAAAAGATATAAATTTAGGATGTGAAAACTATAAAATACTTCTCAAGAAAAAATTTCCTGGATTATATGATAGTTCAATTATAGTTTTTGATGGAGATGTAAAAGCTATTAATAAATATCATAATGCTATTACATTGCCAACAAAATTACCACCAGATCAGCTATTATTTGAATATTTATATAATTTACCGAGAGAACATGAATTTTGGAAAAATAAATATAAATATACAAAAGATGTATTTTTGGAAAAATCAGATGCAGTTATTCGACTGCTAAATGCTGAAGAAGAAAAAATTGATTTAACAAAACTTCAAAACGAAATTAAAGCTATAGACGGTAAGAAACCTAGAGAAATTTTTAAAGAGTTTTCAAAAGAGACAATCCTTCAAAAACTCATAGATAAAGGTGGTGTAAATTATAACCCTTACAGGTGTTGGGTTAGAGATAATCCCCGACTGGCTGAAAAATTTATTAGTGAATTTATTGATTGTATGGTTTTTATCCTAAGTAGTAAGTACCATCTCAATAGCGATGAAGTAAAAAACACTATTTTAGGGAATTAGAATCCAATTTATGCTAGTGTGTGTGGTATTATATACAGTATATTTTATTTTTAGGTTGGCGGCATATGAGGTTTTATACTCCTTTGAGGTACCCTGGTGGTAAAGGGAAATTATCACCATTTATAAAATTGTTATTTGAACAAAATAACTTAATAGGGGAGCAGTATGCTGAATTATATGCTGGTGGGGCAGGAGTTGCGATTAATTTACTGATGAATGATGTTGTATCTCATATTCATCTTAATGATTTGAACTATTCAGTCTATGCTTTTTGGGATTCTATAATTAAAACTCCTGATGAGTTTAGCCGTTTAGTGAATGATACAAGTATAACAATGGATGAGTGGTATCGTCAGAAATATATAATGTCAAATCCTGAGCAATTTACGACATTAGAAGTTGGTTTTTCAACTTTTTTTCTTAATAGAACTAATAGATCTGGAATTCTATTAGGAGGGGTTATTGGAGGAAAAGAGCAGTTAGGTAGTTGGAAATTAGATGCGAGATTTAATAAGAAGAATTTGCTATCCAGAATCGATAAAATTGCAAGAAAAGCTAGTAATATAAATGTTTATAATATGGATACAAAATTTTTCATAAAAAATATTTATGAAAAACTGCCAGAAAAAACATTCGCTTATTTAGACCCTCCTTATTATGTTAAAGGAAAAGGTCTCTATCAAAACCACTATACACATGATGATCATGTTGAAATAGCTGAGCTAATTAAAAAATTAGATAATAAGTATTGGATGGTTTCTTATGATAATACTCCTGAAATAAATTTAATGTATTCTAGTTTGAGAAAATTGGAATATGGAATTAATTATAGTGCCCAAGAACGTTATAAGGGACCTGAAATCATATTTTTCTCTAAAAAAATGAAAGTCCCAGATGTTATTAATCCTATGAAATTAGAGAATGTATAGTAATATACAACCAATCCTTTCCTCTATCATCATGATATCTATCGGTTTGCTGTTGGTTTTTATGACCCAGCAAATCTTTAGTGTTTATACCTTGTGCTCTATATAACCTTTCAGCTAAAGATCGTTGTTCATGAAATGTTGCAGGTGTTCCTTCTCCCCAATCAATATCTGTTTTATTTCTCGCCTTTTTAAAGTTAGTCGTTAGCGTATTTGCAGTAACTTGATCACCACGTTTAGATTGTGAAGTGGTATGAAAATAATGAATAAGATAAGGGCTAATAACGCGATCACGACAACGGGCAACAACATCACGCAATGACATATTTAATTGTTCAGAACGTAGTGATAATGGAATAGCTAATTTCGTGCCGGTTTTTTCTTGAGTAATATGCAAATGGTCATCCCAAATATCACTAAACTTCATTGCCGAAATATCACCTAATCGTTGGCCTGTAATAAGTGCAAGTAACATCGCGTTCCCGACATAACGATGTTGTTTATCAGCAATCTCAAATATCTTTTTCCATTCATCAAAATTAAGGCGTTGGCGAGTTACTTTTCGTTTGGGTTGTTTAGTAGCGAGGGCAGGGTTATAACCGGGAGGAACTTCACCTGCATGTTGCGCTTCTTTAAATACATCAATTAAAACAGAGCGAATGACTTGGGCCATTCTGTGCTGGCCATTAGATTTATATTCATCCAGAATTTCAGCAATATCTCTGGCATCAACAGCGGGTAATGGTTTCATGGATAAGGCTTGCCTCATTAAATCTACCGGCTTCCTTTTTTGTTTATAAGTATTCGGTTTTATATCACCTTCCTTTAAACGCTCTTTATGTGGTTATCTTTTTATATTTACTTTAAGTTTTGTAAATATCAAGAATGTAATGCTGAGTTGATGAAAAATACAATTAAATCATGTTGTTGAGTTGGTTTGTGTTTTAAGAATTAAGCTATACTTAATAATAAAAACAACTGTATACTTATACAGTAATTGAGGCGGAGCTTAATTATAAATTTAGGAGATATAATATGTTATTAACACCTCAAAAAATATTAGATGGCAAGTATACTTTATTGGCCAGTGATAAAAAGAAAGCTATTTTTACTGAAAATGAACAGAAAATCCTGTGTAGAGGTAGTGATTCTCTTGTTATTAGTATTGGTAATGAGGTAGAGATAAATAATGTTTTTGAGTTAGAAGGTGTATCTTTAGAAAAAAATACAAGTAATGATAATTTTTCAACACGCAACTCAACTTTTATTGCCACTGGTGATGAAGTGCGTGTTGATTATGGCGCTGACGCTTACATTTTCACGTCAGGTGATAACGCTATTATTACAGCAGATTACTCAATAGAAGATGTAAAAGGTAGAGAGTGTATTATTGCTACTGGCAACCATTCTTCTATTGATGCCCCACAATATTCTAATAAATCAGTAGTATTATCTACCGGTGAGTATAGTTCAGTAACTGGATGGGGTAACTCTACGTCAATTATTACTGGTGACCATAGTGAATATATGGGTGAGGCTGAGGAAGATAAAACACTATTAAGTATCAGTGATTATGCCGATATTGCATCAAATGATGGAACTTTTATTAGTTTGGGTATGAATGCAAAAATTGAATTATATGGAGGTTCAATTAATTATGTAAGGCCGACAGCTACAATAAAGGCTACGTTACCTTCAAGCAATGATATTATCATCGCTGAATGGCGTGATGATGAGGGTAATCGTAAAATCAAAGTGCATCAAGGAGATGTAGACTTTTTCCAAGGTAAAATTTACAAAGTCGGTGAAAAAGGCGAATTAATCGATATTACTCCAACTAAGCAATAATCCAGTTTAAATACCATATAGCCTCGCAATAGCGGGGCTTTTTTTAATGCGTCTCATTGTCGTTGTCTCCTATGTTAGCCATGGCTCGTATTACCTCGCAGGAGCGCATAGTGAGAATCAAAAACAATGAATCCATTCAGTTCTAGTGCTAGTAGCAACGTCAGCTATGAGAGAAGAAATGGCGTGACTATGGAGAGACATAATTAATTCTACAAACGTCATTCATTGAGTGGCGTTGATAGAGTTTATATAGATACTCATCAATTGCCGCAGGTTTTAAAGGATTAATTCCAAGTTCAAGACGAAGCCGAGAGCAATGTTCAGATGATGATGGTTTAAAAATAAATAAAGCGGTATTACATTTAAAGGTAAATAATAGTTACTTGTTTCAGTTAGTTATTATGTACTATGTGAAGAATTATCCTTTGCGTTCAATGGCTTCAAAACTCGGAATTTCTCATAATGAAGTGGCTAAGCGATTACAGACAGCGGAAGGATTTATTGAGGGATGTCTATCGGTTGATAACGTAAAATTAGATATGGATAAAATAATTAGAAAAAACCATATTTATAGTCTTGCGTAATTACAAAACACAATATATTGTGTTAATAATGGTTTTGATGTTACACCTCTTATCAATTAAAAACCTCGTGAGTATAGCGGGTTATGTTTTTTAGAGGCACACTTAAGCTGATTTATCGCTAAAAAATAAAGTTTGCTATCTGCATTTTTCTATGGCTTAATGGCGTCACTGGTTTGGAAGTACAGACCTATTTATGTTAGTAAGTTTAAAGTTGTTCCCGTTTAGCGTTATCCTCGATACCTCTTCATTGTGAATTCCTTCTAATTAATTCCCATAAGTAAAAATACAAAACAAACCGCCTATGCCTTATGGCAAATTAAATAAATTAAAGGAAATTCTATGTCTAATACAATGACTGGTACAGTAAAATGGTTTGATGAAGGTAAAGGTTTTGGTTTTATTACTCCAGCTGATGGCAGCAAAGATGTCTTTGTACATTTCTCTGCAATCCAAAGTGATAACTTCAAAACATTAGCTGAAGGGCAACAAGTTTCATTCACCATGGAAAATGGTATGAAAGGCCCAGCAGCAGGCAACGTGGTGGCTCTCTAAAGGCGCTATTACCATTCGCCTCTATTTTAAATGCCCTTGTTGTCGCGGTTCACAATATAGAACATCACAATTTGATGTCACTGTGAACAATCCACACGGCGCAAAATGTATCTTTTGCAAAAGTGTGATGACAGCTCAAATGAGTTAAGCATTAAATAGTTGAATATACAAAACCTCGCTTCGGCGGGGTTTTTTGCTATCTACAATCCCATATTGGTCAAAGATAAAAAATTTAGATTTTAGGGCTTGAAAAATACTTGCTCGTTCATATTTATATTTTGGGTAAATAAGATACCGCCCATAATTCACTAAATACTGAAGGGATAGCTTGACAACTTTTCAGGCATAAAACGCCCGATAAACTGGGGGCAGTTTAACTTCATTGGGCGTAATGATAAGTGTGATCATTTTTTACTAGTGAATTCATCTTTTTTAACAGATCAAAAACCTGTAATTTAATGGTAAAGAAATAATCATATTGAGCTAATTTGACTATTGATTTCATTACATTCTCCAATTTTAGATTGGAAAGTGTCAACCTTATTTAGGAAGGATCAAAAGATACAAAAAAGATTTCCGAAGGAGTATTTTATATTTTTACTCAGGTTCTTTTATCTCTTCCTCAGATTCTTTTATCTATTCCTCAAAATTTTTTATTTTTATCCACTCAGCTTTGCAGATTAATTGAATATTATCTTTAATTCTTTTGAAAATTTCCATTATTTGATTAACATCATGAACATTACCAGGACTAAAATCATTGGCAATTTTACTTAATTTAGTTAATTCAGTTATCACCGTATTAGAGCTAACTTCTTTGGGATTTAGTAACATTTCTATTTTTACTTTAAGAAATGTTAACTCGCTCTTAACATTGGTTTCCTCTTCTAGAAGTTTCAAATAATATGTATTATTTTCTTGTTTATTCTTTTGAAACTCATTCGTTATAAGTATTTGCAAGTTATTAAGTTTATTAGCGACAGATAGGTAACTAGCAGCGCTGTCTCTTAGTGTGTTAATCCATTGTTGTCTGCTTGATGATAAAAGTTGGGCTCTGAGTTGGTTTTTCGCACTATCAGCTTGTGCTATGCGCTCAGCTTTCATGGCTATCGTACTATTTGACATAGCACGATATGAAATTATACCTGGAATAGCAGCACCAAATATCGCGCCCAAAATACTTGCAAAAACCACATCCCAACCAAAACCAGAATCTACGACTATAGTTGGTAATTTAGCTAAGGATAAGATGCCTGTATCTAAAAAATTTGAATCATTTAATTTATATGGAATGCCAAGCCAAGTCATAAACTCCTCCTTCGTTAGAAGCTATCATATCAGCAGATTAGTATGTTTGGCTAGATTCTGTGATTGTTAGCCAGCTAGCCTTGACCTTCCAAAGGTTAGTAGTAAATTAAAAATTAGGATTTTTCTAAAATCGGCCCACCAAGATTTCAGGTAAATCATTAAATACATTTATCATCTGACTTGTTTTCTATTAATTAATACAAAATGATATTAACAGCTCTTATTTTTTGCACTGAATTGGTTCTCAAATTAAATTCAGCTTTGAATCATCATTGTGTTAGACCGAATCTAAACAGATGGAGCTAAATTATCAGTACAAAAAGAATACCCAACACAAAATAAAAAAATGCCGATACGCTAGGAGTCATATCGGCATATAAAATAAACGCAAGAAGCACTGTAAGTCATGTCGTACTAATTCGTATCAAACCTGTCAATTCGATACGTATGTAATGATAATTATTCTCATTAACATATTCAACCCTAAATTAAATAAGGTTACTTTGTAGCCTTTCCGTCTACGCCGACCACAGAATCAACACCTACTTATACCGTTCACACAAGAGCTGTGAGTCGGCACCTTATTAACTAAATAAATCGGTAAATGTTATGTCAAAAGAGATAAGCGAATTACAGTTTAGCCTTCACTATGCTTCAGAAACAGACAGTGAAAAGAATACCTCCGTCATTTTAACGGCCAATATCCATACGGCTGATGGCGAAACTCAACAACTCACACAACTAATTTGCACGACATCTCCAGCAGGTAAAAAGCAATATCGAATAGGTACACAAAGGATTAATGATGCAGGCGACCCATTGCTGGTGGCAATTGAATCTTATTGGCGCAAAAACACGCAAGAGAGCTGTGTTTATTTGTTAGAGAAAGCGAAGCAATTTATTCAAGGACACTTACAACAAACGAATACATGGATATCCATGTATGGTCTTGTGATTGTTTCTAGTGCGTCACTTGAAGAGCAGTTGCCTGAAGGTTTATTAAAGGCACTTAAAGTATCAATACCCGCCTAATTTTTTTAATTCTCTCACACTAATCATCAACGGACACTCCTCAGGGGGTGACTATGCGTATGGATAAATTAACCAATGTAACTTATGGAACCGCAGGCTTAACGGCATTTTTTGCCAGTCTCTCATTATATGAATGGGGATTTGTTATCGGGATGGCGTTCAGCATGGTTCTGGGTTTAGCCACTTACTTTATGACTCGTCGAGAGCAACGAAAACGCACTCAATTATTTGAAGAGCTTGTTCGTCATGTTGACCCACAAAACCCGACCGAAACGTTAAAAAGGCTTGCTGAATTAATGGTAAAAGCGCCAAAGGATATTTAATGTCTCTCAAACAGAAAATAGCGGCGCTAACAACTGCGGGAGCAACAGCCATCGCATTAGTAGTAATAGCCCATTTTGAAGGTGTACGTTATGAACCTTATCGTGATGTGGCTGGTGTTCTAACGGTTTGTTATGGGCATACAGGCAAAGACATTATTCAAGGTAAGAGATACACACAACAAGAATGTGATGCGTTATTACAAAATGATTTTATTAAGACACAACAGCAAGTCGATGCATTAATCAAAGTACCACTCGATGACTACACCAAAGCCGCTTTATATTCCTTTGCTTTTAATGTGGGTGCCACCGCATTTTCTCGCTCAACATTACTCAAGAAGCTAAATGCGGGTGATAGAGCGGGTGCTTGTGAAGAAATGAAACGTTGGGTATATGCAGGCGGAAAGGTTTGGCGAGGGCTTGTCAGTCGTCGAGAAGCGGAGTCAGCACTATGTCATGGAAACCTTTAATCGTCATTATCGGCTTTATTCTTGCATTACTCATTACAGTCGCTGGTGGCATTTATCTCTTGATTGATAACACATGTACTAAAGACCACATTAGTTTAGAAAAACGCTGTCAGATTGCTCTCTCACATCATCGGTACTAATCATGAAATACGGGAAACTCTATGCCGTCATTACGATGGTAGGCATTATTGTGGGAGGCTATTGGGTGATTAATTGGCAAGCTAACAGAATTAATCTATTAGTAGAAACAAACAAAGAACTAACGATTGCTCTTGAAGAACAGAAATCTATTAATACTGACTATCAAGCACGCATAGCGCGATTAAATCAGTTGGATATTCAATATACACAGGAGCTAGCGAATGCTAAGAATGAAATTAGTCGCTTGCGTGATATTAGTGAGCGTCATCCTGAGCGGGTGTATATCAAAGCCGAGTGCCCAAAAAGCAAAACCACTTCCGCCACCAGCTTGGCTTATGCAACCACCGCCCGACCTACTGACACCGCTATCCGAAATTATTGGTTACTCAGAGAGCGAATTGCAGAGTCAGAGCAGATGATTAAAGGGTTGCAGGATTATATTAGAGCGGAGTGTATCAACTAAAAATAACTCTCTTTATTGAGAGGATTCTTAGATTTATAAGTGGTAATTACTGTATATTTATACAGTCAATTGAGACGGAACTTAATTATAAATCTAGGAGATATAATATGACTGATACACAAAATTCTTATAAAGATGAATACACTATTTTATCTGGTAATAATAAAGAGGCTATATTTACAAAGGGTAATCAAAAAATTCTTTGTGAAGGTACGCAGGCAACGATTATTAGCACAGGTAATGAAGTGGAGCTAGTTGATAACTATTTTTTTCAAGACCATAAAGGCAAGCATACTGATGCATCACTAGATATACTACATGGTGATAGCTCTGTATTTATATCAACAGGAAACGAAGTAAGTGTTAATCCTGGTAAAAATTCAACGGTTTTTACTTCAGGTGATCGAGATCAAATTAAATTTGAGACCTGTGAGGATTTTTTTGATGATGATAGTGCCGATTGGGATAACGGATACAATTTTGGTAAAACCTGTGTTGTAGTCACTGGCAATGAAGTTCAGGTGGAGGGGCCAGATAATGTAGAACAATCGGTAATTTTATCAACGGGTAATGAGTGTGAGTTAACATCTAGAAAAAATAGTACTTGTATTATTGCTGGTGATGAATCGCAATACTACCATGAAAGTCTTCAGCGTAAAACGGTTGTTAATTTAGGTGAAAAATCAATTATTGATGCAGCGTTCTCTTTATGCGTGAATCTGAGTGATAACGTCGTTTTACAGGCAGGTGAAGAATCAATTATTTTAACCAAATCAGGCGCCATTATTGATGTGCATCATGGTGCTATTAGCAGTGATGCAGAATCTGTAATTATCACAACGTGGCTAGAAGGTGATGATGAATATGCTCACCAAAAAATTGCTATGTACAATTATGGGACTGACTTTTTTAATAAAAGAAAATATAAAGTCGGTGAAAAAGGCGAATTAATCGATATCACTCCAACTAAGTAATAATCCAGTCTAAATACCATATAGCCTCGCAATAGCGGGGCTTTTTTATGGGTGCAACTCCGCCAAATAAGGGGTGATTCCATCTTGACTGCTAGGAACAGACTAGAAGTGGCTTAGCAGTGTATCGCTAAGCGGCGAACTCTACGCATTTCATCGCACATTCACCGCGCAATAAAAACACTCACAGAACCTTACAGAAAGTCGAACCTGAGAAAAACCGTTAATGGTGTTTTTTGTGGGGCGGTTATTTCTGGTGAACAGGTTCGCTTTTCTATAAGGATTTACACCATGAGCAAATCATTAGTTTTCAAAGGTAACGAGATTACTCCATTTGATAATGGAGACGGGAGGATCTGGTTTACGAGTAAACACATGGCAGAACTTTTGGAGTATGCCGATGAAAAATCAGTAAACAGGCTCTACAATCGAAATAAAGATGAGTTTAGTCAAGATATGACCCTAGTGGTCACCGTGACCTCTCGCAATAAAAACAATGTGATACAACATAATAGAACTCGTATTTTCTCATCAAGAGGTGCTCATTTGCTTGGTATGTTAGCTGATACCAAAATTGCGAAGGCATTACGAAAATGGTTATTAGATTTAGCAGACAAAGAATCCAAGATGCCTGTGATTGTTTCAGGGTACACGATCCGACAGCTTCAAGATATTATCTCTCAAGCAAGAAAGGTATCCGATGATGACTCATCAGATGCAGGATTTAGACTAAGAAAGCGTAGAGATGATCTTCCAATGCTTGAAAAAGCTGAGGCATGTATAAAAGGACTTGGTCAAATTGGCTTTGAATTAGTCGGTGGTGGGAAGTGAGTAGGACATGAGAAGTAGTAAATATTACACTGTTCAAAACTGAGCCAACTGATTTAATTAACATTTAACGATGAATAGGCCCTAGTGGCCTTTTTTATTATATACTACTGAAATAATCAGGTGCGCGAGATGGCTGGAGGAAACTCCCGACGGGACAAAGCGTGACACGCCTATACTGAACAGTGGTGGCCGTGACCAATACTGCGTCGGACGAGGGTTCGAATCCCTCCCTGATTACCAACCACATGAAGAACACTATTACCTCGCCAAGCGAGGTTTTTTATTGGGTGGAATAAATCAATTGGAGGCACTGTGATTAGTATTAGTAAGTTGTATTTCAATATCCAAATTTTATTTTATGGTAAACAATGACAAGTCCCAGAATTGCGGGCATAACTTGCAATATAAATCTACATAGATAGTAATTAACTGTATCTCGCTCAAAGTTGGTGAGAGCGGCTTGAATAAAAATAAATGCTGAAATTCTATATGCTGCAGATAATTCAAAGCTATCATGATGAAATAAATATATGGAATATATAAGGGATATTAAATAACCAATACATCCAATAACAAATAATAATGATTTAACTTTCATTTGTTTGCAAACATCGGATCTTTATCTTTCATAATCAATAACTCCAAGAGAAAAATTAATGACACTCAACGATAAACAAGAAATGTTTTGTCGCGAGTACCTCATCGATTTAAACGCTACACAAGCAACTATTCGTGCGGGGTACAGCGAGAAAACTGCAAACCGCACTGCATCAGAAAACCTGTCAAAACCTGATATACAGTTAAGAATATCTGAACTATTGAAGAAAAGAAGTGATCGCCTTCAGATAGATGCTGATTATGTACTCAAGCGTTTAGTTGAAATTGACCAAATGGATGTATTGGACATTCTTCGGGATGACGGAAAGCTTAAGCCAGTTAGTGAATGGCCTAAAACATAGCGTACAACATTATCTGGATTTGATATTTCCACAACAATTCGTGATTACGATGAAAGCACCGAAGAAACCATTCTCAAGAAAATCAAATGGCCTGACAAAGTGAAAAATCTTGAGTTACTAGGTAAACACGTCAAAGTTCAGGCGTTCAAAGAGCAAATTGAGCAGAAGGTCGAAGCCACACACAACATTATGCCCGTTCCATCTTGTGATAATGTGGATGACTGGGAAAAGGCTGCACAACAGCAACAAGGTGAGGTACTAGGTGGATGAATTACAACGTAGTCTGGAAGCCTTTACCCGGCTCTCAATCCTTATCACTAAGTTGCCCATGTAATGAAATTTTATATGAAGGAACACGAGGACCCGGTAAAACAGCTGCCCAATTAGCGAGATTTAGGCGCAATATCGGCGTTGGTTATGGCTCATTCTGGCGAGGCGTTATATTTGATACGGAATACAAAAACCTTGCAGACATCATTACGCAATCCAAACGTATGTACCGGCTATTTAAAGATGGTGCTCGCTTTCTTGCTTCGGCATCTGAATTGCGTTGGGTGTGGCCGACAGGTGAGGAGTTATTATTCCGTTTTGGCAAAGAAGCAGATGATTATTGGGATTATCACGGACAGGAGTTTCCTTTTATTGGTTTTAACGAATTAACCAAGCAAAAATCAGCCGATTTTTATGAGGCAATGTTTTCTTGTAAATGTTCGTCTTTTAGGCCTGAAGATTATCCTCTTGAAAATGGCTTATTGTTAAAGCCCATTCCTTTAGAAACATTCAGTACTTGTACTTGGTTTTAACTCAGACGCAGGCTGGGGCGGAGTCGATGGGGGGTATTGAAATTCCACTCGATGTCAATAAACAGCCTCTTATTTGGGTAGACTCTGAAGTTAATAAAAACGGCTCTATTCTCGTTAGAACGTATCATCGCACTCACCCTAACGCACCTGAGTTTGCTCGTAATGATATTGATGGTTTCAATGACGGCGACCCGATTGATATCCCTGATGGTCGTTTTATCTCTGTTCGTGTACAGATGCCAGAGCAATCAATCTATAACGTGAGAATGCGTGAAATGGAAGAAGCGCAGAAAGAGGAAGAGGAGCGCAGGCAAAAAGAAGAGGATTAATTGTGATGTTGTTAAACGGACTGTACTGATTAACTATTTCACCCGTTTAGCATAGAGTGGTTTATCTACAGTAATATTTACTATACTACCTTTTCACGAGATCTATGTTTTTATCATCGTTTTCATCATTATTTTTAGATAGGAACCATTGCAAGAGAGCTCTTTCGGGTATCTTATTATATTTTTCAGTATTTAAATCACTATCAGGGAACGGTGACGTGATGGATTTTATATGAGGTATATTATCAATAACCTTCAAGTCACCATCATATTTACCCTGTTGTTTTTCAAGTATTTTTATATTTCCATTTATATTGCTTAATTGAGCACTATCATATAAATTTACGTTTGGTGTAATTCCGGCATGGCGTAATGCTTTCCATGTGAAATCGATACAGCTATTTGTTATACCGTTATAATATAAATTGAAGTAGGTCTGCTTGTTATTCATAGCTAAATCGCCAAATTCATATATTTTATCGTATTGTTGCTTGGTTATTTCGATAGTTCGGCTGTAATATGGATTCTCATAATGAGTTGTATCATTATCTGTAACTTCACCATCCCCATACATTCCACTTACGATAGGTGCAAACCCAAAAGAAATAGCATCGATTTCAGTGTTATCTTTATTTATTATTTTTATTTGTAACCACATATGACCTGCAGAAGATGTTGCTCTTACTGCATTATTAAAACCTTCAAACTTGGGCGAGCCTTTATCGTCAGATAATGGCGTTCCTGGATAGGCTGTATAAATAGTTACTGTATATTTATGGTCTTCGGTATCTATAATTGGTGGTATGTATAAATTATTTTGTTTGTTAACAGTATATTGATTGGTGGGCTCTCTAGGCATTATCATAGTATTTGAAGCTATTACATTAGAGCGTGGATCTCCCGCAATGACAATATTTGAACCCAAAGGACATCCACACTGAACAATTGAACCCTCAACCGCCTGTATTTTTCCATGATTATTGATTCTATTTTCACCGGTAATAACTTTTCCAGCTTGCCTACATTTGGGACAAATAGTCGTAGGATCTCCCACCCTAAGCGCCATTTTTTGATGACAACTTACAGACTGTATGGTGGCAATGCAGGTTGCACCTGTCGTTGTTTTATCTCCATTTAACGCTATTGCTTTACCAAAAAGATTTGGTCTTAATGTTGACATTGCTCATCCTTTTTTATTTTTGTCAAATTTATTTTCATGAAAATATTACTTAATAAAATAGGTTTTTATAGTGATGAAATAGGTTAACCCATCTATTTCTAATTCAGGCCAATCGCCAAGAACAGTGACTTCTAATCTATATTGCCCATATTCTGGTGGAACTGATGCTATAGAAAAAGCATCAGCTCTACGAACACTATTATTTCTATGTATATAATCTAAAATTAAGGATTCAGACATATCATTATTTACTTTATATAATTTCACTTTAAATATTGCAGAATTACCAATGTTTTTTATTGGTCCTTTTCCATTAAATATTTCAAATTTAGAAAAATTAATATTTTTATTTTGGTTTTCTTCTATATTTAATATGATATGGGATGATGGGGGTGATATAGGGAATAAAAATAATAACTTAGGTGAAGGAATTGGAGTTTTCCAAAAAACAAAGTTAATAGAGTCCCCTTTTTTATACAGTTTTATAGGTATATTAATAGGGTGCCCTTCGGCTATTTTAGGTGACAAGAAAAAATATGGATCATTATCTACTGGTTTAACCCATTGATATAAAAGAACTCCAAATCCACCAATCAATAATCCCAATATAAACAGAATCCTTTTCATATACATAAATCCTTAGATTAAAGAAGCTATATATAATATAGCTTATAGTTTTGGCTATGCTAGCGATATATAAACATTACTCTTTTTTTAATGATGATAGCTTCTCACACCATATATCAAGAGTTTCCCGTTTTTCTCTTAAATAATCATATCTGTCATAATGCTTTTGAGAAACGCCTGATCTTTTGTGGTTTTGTACCATATCCCTTAACTCAGAACTTATTTCCATTTCCACAGCTAATGTTTCGAATACTCACTAAATCATGTTTACAGTTCTAATATGTGGTTATCAAAACCAATAAAAGTCTTATGTTAATCAACTAGTTATAAAAATGTATAATCACTGTCTTTTAAGTATATTAAGAGTAAATATACCTTAATAAACAAATGGTTAGTAATGGCGGATTTATATAATGTTACACCACATGGGCTGGACAGAAGCTGCTGACTTAATCATTAAAGATATCGGTTTACATTTTTCTTGCATAAAAGATGAATTTATATTTGATGAGCCGTAGATAAAGATAAGATTGAATAATATATTTTATAAGTAAAAATTTAAGATAAAGTTTTTCGATTAATTGACGATATACATAATTACTTATCTTAAATTAGAGATTGGGCTTGTGAAAAAAATATTATTATTATCACTACTGTTTAGTTCTTCTGTGTTTGCACAAAATGTCGATGTAGGGCAAGTCTGTAAAGCGTCTGCAGCAACCATGTTTGGTCGAGATCATAAGATTATGCAATTAGATACTATTGAAAACGGCATTGCTTATGTTCATTACATTCGTTCAGTCGATAACAGTCGCTGGGCTATTAAATGTAAACTAAACGGTGAAAAGGTCATTTGGGCATCAAATAATGCTGATAGTTCGGGGCGATGGAGAGACGATCCTTTAGATAGTATTGTGAAATATTCTGTAAATGGTGGGAATATCACGATTTCTGAAATTTATAGTGATGGTTCTAAAACAGAAAAAACATATCTAATAAAAGAGCTATAAATTATCACCTGTTTTTGCACTTAAAACTTTTTCTGGAACGGGATATTATTTTTATCTTAAAAGCAGTCAAACTATTATAGGAGGAGGAATACAAAGTGCTTTTGGATATTTAACATTTAAGATTGGTCGTAAAATTAGAAATAATGAAATGAAAGGTGCTGGATTTATTGGTTTATCTCTCGGTGGAGGTAAGTTTTTTGACGGTGTATCAGATATAGTGTATGAGTTTACTGACGGTGAATTTGATATAGGAGAAGATCCTATAAAAAAAGGTATTGAACAAAGTTTTAAATTTTGAGGTTTAAATGAGAGTCATGGTGAGATAGGTTATGATGTTATTGATATGACTGTCAGCCTATATAATGGATTTGCAGCTTTTGCTAAATATGATCCACCTAATCGTATTATTCATTTACCTGTCACGATGGGCGAGAGAACTTATAGAGCAACACATTTTGATCGGTTGTTTACCAGTAAAGGTACTCGCTTATTTCGTTGGAGTTCATTAGATTTTAAGCGAAAATTTAGTGTTCATAGCAATCCTATATTACTCACTACTTTAGGCTATAATATGGGGAAACTTATCTTAATATTGAAAAAATATAATAACGAAGAATCAGCTATTGAAAATATTAAATAAATTAGATTAATGCTCTAATTAAAAATAGATCATTTTTTCATTATATAGGTCATTACTGCAATTTTCTTTATACAATCATAGATAGTAATTACTAAACTCATGGTGAAGTAAATAAAAACTAAAACTAAGAATGAATAGAATAGATGAGGTGTAGATTCTGATGTAATTATGCAAATAAAAACTATAGTAAGTGAAATAAATAATCCTTCAAATAAGATACGATCAAAGATAAATGTGTCAAAAAACCATTTTTTAAAATTTTCTTCTTTATTGGTTTTGTTGTTATAAGTTTGATTTATTTTTTTTACATCCTTGTCCGATAAGTTTTTAATTATTTTATCTATATCGAATCTTTTCATTATATATTATCTCTAAGTTTTATTTTTCTAATGATAACATAATTAAATATTAAATTGAACTCTAGGGTTTAATTATATTAATGAAATGATGCCTTTTAATAAAAAAGGATATTAAATGCAATTAAAACAGAAATCAATTGTATTAAGTTGTACCAGTGCCATTACTATAGCCTTAACCCTTATTAGTTATTTGGAAGGAATAAAATACAAATCCTATTATGATGTCACAGGTGTTTTGACAGTTTGCTATGGCCATACTGGCAATGACATTACTCAAAATAGAATATACACAAAGCAAGAATGTGATGCTTTATTACAAAAAGATTTTATTAAAATACAACGACAGGTCGATGCTTTAGTCAAAGTATCCCTCGATAATCACACTAAAGCCTCTTTATATTCTTTTGCTTATAATGTTGGAATACTAGCATTTTCATATTCTACTTTACTCAAGAAATTAAATGCGGGTGATCAATATGGCGCTTGTGAAGAAATGAAACGTCGGATTTATGCTGGTGGAAAAGTATGGAAGGGTTTAATTAATCGCCGTGAAATGGAATCTGCTTTATGTCATGGAAATCTTTAATTATTGTCTTATGCTTTATTATTACTCTTTTTATTATTGTTATCTTCAGCTTTTATTTTTCCATTGATCCTTCTTGTTCCAATGATAAAGCGAGTTTAGCTAAACGCTGTCAACGCGCTATTTCTCATCATAGGTATTAATCAATAATGAATTGAAAAGTTTATATCGCGATTATGGCGATAGTTATTATTGCTGATGGTTATATGGTGGTAAATGAGCAATCAAAAAAACTCAAATCCTAAGCGAGTGAATATCAGAGCAGCATGTTCCTCCCGTATCATCACAAATAGGCATAACCATCGTCTTTTGGGTTTATTAAAAGCAAATATACCTTAATAAATAAGTGGTTAATGATAGTGAAAATACATAATGTTACGCCACATGGATTGGACAAAAGGCGCTGACTTAATCATTAAAGGTATGGAAGGCGCAATTGCCGCCAAGACTGTAACTTATGATTTCGAACGTCAGTTGGAAGGCGCTAACCTGCTGAAATGTAGCGAGTTTGGTGACACGATCATCAAACATATGTAATATAATTAGCGTTGCGAATTGATTATGAGAACTTAAGGGTTCCCTTTTTTGTTATAGGCTTTCTTATGATTTTGTGTAACGTGCTGATGCGTATTTTTGTATTAAAAGTAACCAGATATAGCAAAAGCAAACAAACAATAAATAAAACGTCAGCGTTAAAATCAAGCAATAGAAATAGGCGATAAAGTTTTATTTACGGGATATGAAAAAGAAGAAAAATAATCTGCAAACCGCATGATAAAAGTGGCGGAAATTATCATTTGCAGATTATCTAATGGATTAAAATAAGGTCAGAAATAAGGTTAACACGCGATGGTTATCCATTCTTTTCCTCGAATATTGTTATAACGATCGGTTTGTGCACGAGTCGCACGCCCTAATAAAGCTTGTGTATCAATACACTGCTTTCGATACAAACGTTCTGATAATGAACGTTGTTCATGAAAGGAGGCTGGCATTCCTTCACTCCAATCAATATTGACTACCAAGCACACATTACTCGGTTAAATCAACTCGACATTAAATACACTCAGGATCTAGCTAGTGCAAAGAATAAAGTTAGCCGTTTGCTTGATATCAGCGAGCGTCATCTTGAGCAGGTATACATTAAAGCCAACTATCCAAAGAGTACCGATAGTCTCGCCACCAGCTTGGCTAATGAAACCACCGCCCGACCTACTGACACCGCTATTAGAAATTATTGGTTGCTCAGAGAGCTAATTGTAAAGTCAGTGCAAATCATTTTAGGGCTACAAGATTACATTAGAGCTGAGTGTATTGATTAGAGCTTATATTGGTTATTGGTCATTTTATGTGGCTATTTTTTTATATTTCCTTTGAATTTTATAAATATCAAGCATGTAATGCTAATTTGGTAAAAAACACAATTAAATCATATTGTTGAATAGATTATGTTTTTAAAAATCAATCTATACTTAATAATAAAATTACTGTATATTTATATAGTCAATTAAGATGGAACTTAATTATAAATCTAGGAGATATGATATGACGGATACACAAAATTCTTATAAAGATGAATACACCATTTTATCTGGTACTAATAAGGAAGCTGTATTTATCAAAGATAACCAACAAATTTCTTGTGAAGGAAAAAATGCACTAATTGTTAGTTTAGGTAATAATGTATCGATTGATGATAACGAGTTTAGCGGTACAGAAAATAGTGAAAATTCTTTATTTGTTTCAACGGGGAAGAATGCATTAATTAATGGTGGCATAAATACCTGTATTTTCTCTTCTGGTGATGAGTCATCAATTGATTTTACTTTTTATAAAATGAAAAATGATGGTTCAGGTTTGACCAATGATAGTGATTCATCGATGGGAAAAACGGTGGCGATAGCTACGGGTAATAATGTGGAAATTTCCGCTCCAGAAGTTGCAGATTTATCAATAACACTAGCAACTGGTAATGAAAATAATTTAATTACGGGTAAGAATAATGCCTGTATTATTGCGGGAGATAATAATATTTTTCGTAGTGAACTGATAGATAATAAAATGCTCTTTAATTTAGGTAACAATTCCAATATTACAGCAGAATACGGTACTTTCGTTAACTTTGGTGATAATGCGAAGTTTATGGCATTGGAAGAATCAATTATTTTGACAAAGTTTGATGCTGTTATTGAAGTTAATATTCACCAAGAAGACGCTGAATCTGTAATTATCACAACGTGGCTTGAAGGTGATGATGAGTACGCACACCGAAGAGTATCGACATATCACTATGGAATTGATTTTTTTAATAACAAAACTTACAAAGTCGGTAAAAAAGGTGAATTAATCGATATTACACTATCCAATCAATAACCCCACGTAAACACTACATTGCGAGGAGTTAATAAATAATATTGAATCCTCTTTACCTTCTGAGGTTCGGATAACATTTATGCGACGCATAAAGTATTGGTTAGAAAATTAAAGGTAGCATTGTGATACTGACCCGCTTCGGCGGGTTTTTTATTGAAGCTAATATGCAATATATTCCCCCTGAAATGCGAATCAGTGTTACCTAATTCTCTTCCACTGACGTTTTGCTTGAACTTTACGAATTTTATTTAACTAAAATAGGCGGTATTTTTGGTACCGCTTTTTTGATGGACTTAATCAGTGTAAAGAACCATTAATCTAGCAAGGAAATATCTATGAGCCTTACCTTGTAAAAGGTGACGTGTTTTCATCAGCTTGCTGAGGCAAGTAACATTATTTTACTGCCTTTATTATTAAAGTGTAATGCTTATATAGACTTAAAAGAAGGTAACTGATGTGTAACACAATGGATACCTCCACCTCCAGCTGCGATAGCATCGATATTTAGCATGACAATATCACGGGTTGGATATAATTCAGTTAACATTTTTTTGGCTTTATTATCTGCTTCCTCATCACCAAATTCAGGGGCAATGACAGCATTATTAATGACGAAATAATTTATGTACCCAGCTGCAAAATCAGGATTGTTTTTACTGAAAATACTCTCTCTAGGATATAAAGGTGGTTCCATTGTATGGATCTGTAGTTTTCTTCCATTTGCATCGGTAGAATTCTGTAATATTTCTATATTGTTTCTTGTTACATCATAATCGTACGAATCTGGATCATTATCTAAATTTGCGACCACAACACCCGGCCTCACAAAGCGAGCATAAAAATCTACATGTGCATCAGTAATATCTCTATCTTTAATGCCCGGTATCCAAATAATTTTGCGTAATCCCAATGCGAATTTTAATTCATTTTCAATCTGATCTCGTGTTAAGCCTGGATTTCGGTTGTTATTCACCCAACTACTTTCTGTCATAATTGCTGTACCACAACCATCAACTTCAATTCCACCACCTTCTCCAATTATTTGACTTTGATAAGGCGTATTGATACCAAATTTTTTGGCTTGAAATTTAGCAAGTTTAGAATCTTTGCTATGGCGTTGTTTATTACCCCAGCCATTAAAATTGAAATCTACAGCACTAAGGGTTTTATTTGGAGTAATAACGAAATTTGCTCCTATATCACGCATCCAAATATCATCTAGTTTTGTTGTAATAAATGTAGTGTTATGCAAACCACACATTTTTTCAGCAATATCTAGCTCACTTTCACGGCAGAAAATAACTACAGGTTGATATTTTGCAATAGCTTGGGCAATGTTTCCCAATGCAATTTGTACATCTTCAGTTATCTTTCCCCATATAGACCGTTGTGCTCCAAAGGCTATAAAGGCCAATTGTTGTAATTCACCTTCATCAGGCATTACTCCTAGTTTATCAACCATACTTTCTCCTTTTGCTGAGAGTGAAATACCAAAAGATGTAGCTAAACTGAGCGCACTAATCACCGTAACTTGATGAATAAATTGGCGACGAGTTGAATTCATTAATACCTTCCTTTTTTCTTAATTTAACTACACTAACAACTTAGCAGAGTGCTTCATTTTATTGGTATTGATACTCTAAGAACTAACGATATAATTAGCGTACAATTGATTAGATAGACTTATCAGCGATGTTAAAATATTGGCCACCACTAAATGCATTACGAGGGTTTGAATCTGCGGCTCGACTTGGTAGCTTTCATAAAGCCGCAATAGAATTGAATATCACCCAATCAGCTGTTAGCCAGCAAATAAGAAGCTTGGAAAGTTATCTTGAACAACCATTATTCTTTCGAGAAGGTAGAAGCGTCACATTAACTGATGCTGGAGTGGACTTTTACAATAGTACCCAAGATGTCTTACAGCAATTAGCTGTTGGTGTACGTCGTTTAGATCAATATAAAAAATCAAATCAATTGATTGTTAACACTACACCCGCATTTGCTCGTTATTGGTTATTACCGCGTCTTGATTTATTTCATCAAAAATACCCTGAAATAGATATTTGGCTTTTTACTACTTATGCAGTACCAGATATGGCAATAGAGACAATTGATATTGCTATACGTGATGATATATCGGCACAAAAAGAATGTATTTATAAAGAACTTTATTACGATAAGCTTTATCCTGCATGTAATCCAATTCTACTCAATACTCAGAAAAGGTTAACCTTACATGGAGAAGGAATTATGGATTGGAGTAACTGGACATTGCAGGGGGGCGAATCGGTAGGGCAACAACTAAATGGAATTAATTTTTCAGACCCAAGCCTATTATTAGATGCTATTTGCCAAGGGTTAGGGATCGGTTTGGTAAGTCAACTACTTACACTTCAAGTTAAAAAAGATAAAAAAATCAGTTCACTTTCAAAACATTCTATTAAAGGAAATGTTTGGTCATGTCTTATTCATCATGAAAGTGAACTAGGTTTGATGACACAATATTTTTTACAATGGCTAGAGAATGAATTATCAAAATGTACTGCTGAATTTATTTAGTATTTATTGAAGATTTAGCATGTGGAAGTTTATAATAATATAAAATATTTTATTTATTAAGGATATTTATGGAGTTTATATTTAAGAAAATAACTGAAGATGATTGGCCTTTTTTTAAAGAATTATATGATTCAGAAAAGGCTATGCAGTTTATCTCAAATACAATGACTGAGGAGCAGATCAAAGAAGCATTTAATAGTCGTTTACCTGAATGGAATTTGTCATCTGTGCATTGGTTATGTTTTGTTATCTATGATAAAACAAACACCACTCCTTTGGGTTTAACAGGATTAAGACTTATTCATCAAGATGGAGAGTTAATTGGAGAGATTGGTTATATACTATCTCCCGAACAAACAGGAAAGTCTATAGGGACAAAATCTTTAGCTCAATTATTAAATTTACCTGAATTAGCTAGTTTGAAAAATTTTCAAGCGATTGTTACTGCAGGAAATATAGCATCTGAACGAGTTTTAGAAAAAAATGGTTTTATTCTTACTCAAGTTCTAAAAGATAATTATGTTATAGGTGATGTTACTTTTGATGACCATGTTTATACATTGATTAAATAAAAAATTATAAGAGGATATTCAATATAAAAAATATTGTTCTCAAAATAAAGTTTGCTATCTGAATTTTTCTATGGCTTAATAGCGTCACTGGTTTGGAAGTACAGGCCTATTTATGTTAGTAAGTTTAAAGTTGTTCCCATTTAGCGTTATCCTTGATACCTCTTCACTGCGAATTCCTTCTAATTAATTCCCATAAGTAAAAATACAAAACAAACCGCCTATGCCTTATGGCAAATTAAATAAATTAAAGGAAATTCTATGTCTAATACAATGACTGGTACAGTAAAATGGTTCGATGAAGGTAAAGGTTTTGGTTTTATTACTCCAGCTGATGGCAGCAAAGATGTCTTCGTACATTTCTCTGCAATCCAAAGTGATAGCTTCAAAACATTAGCTGAAGGTCAACAAGTTTCATTCACCATGGAAAATGGTATGAAAGGCCCAGCAGCAGGCAACGTGGTGGCTCTCTAAAGGCGCTATTACTATTCGCCTCTATTTTAAATGCCCAAGGTGTCGCGGTTCACAATATAGAACATCACAATTTGATGTCACAGTGAACAATCCACACGGCGCAAAATGTATCTTTTGCAAAAGTGTGATGACAGCTCAAATGAGTTAAGCATTAAATAGTTGAATATATAAAACCTCGCTTCGTGAACTGCACCCCAAAGTTGGACACCAACTTTGGGGTGTTTTTCTATGGCTAAATATTCTCTTGATTTTAAACTAAATGTGATTAATTTTTATCTCGAAGGCAATGGTTTTCTATCAACGGCTAAGCATTTT